>JAGQWV010000812.1 GCA_020437045.1 Saprospiraceae bacterium
TAGGACGCTGAAGGCTATGTGTACAATCCAGGATCGTCGGCGCCAAAGACCGGAGAACGGGTATACTTCGAAAATCCACCACTAAATCCTGATATCCAAAGGTTGTGCCCCTCTCGGTAACCAATATCCGGTCATTACCCGCATGCCGCACTTTATCGACAGCAAACTGCATGGCATCAGGACTGAGAAACTGCCCTTTCTTGATATTGATCCATTTCCCAGTTTCTGCTGCTGCCTCCAGGAGTGAAGTTTGACGGCACAAAAATGCCGGGATCTGCAAGACATCAACCGTTTGTGCTGCAAGATGTGCTTCTGATTCGGAGTGTATGTCGGTAATAACTGGTATATCAAATACACTTCGAATTTCCTGCAGAATTTTCAGCGCCTCCTGATCGCCAATACCCGTGAATGAATCATATCTACTTCGGTTGGCTTTTCGATAAGATGCTTTGAAGATCAGGGGGATTTCCAGTTTTGTGGAAAGGGCCACCAGATGCCTGGCAATCTCGATGGTGATCATTTCACCCTCTACCACGCAAGGTCCGGCGATTAAAAGAAATTTATCGGCACCTGCATTCTTCAGTAAGGGAATCTGGGCAAGTGGTTTCATAAAGCGAATTAGAGTGGTTTGGTATATAACCAGGCACTTTGATCAAATTCCCTTTTCGCCCAGTTGAGTGTCGACTGCGGATTATCATCACAGTTGATTTTCAGTCCAACCTTCGTCAATCGAGGTCCGGGTATCACTACCGATTCATAAGACGTGCCTTCAATTCGCTGTCGCATACGACTTATGTTGCTACTCTCACTAAATGCTCCGACAATAATGACACATTGTTTGGCATCTTCTTCCGTAAAATCAATAATTGGCCCGACATCTTTAAACATAGGAATGAAATCAGGGCCAACTTCCCTGAATACCGGCATCTCGAAATCACCTTCTTGCTTAACCGGGGTGTCTTCACCTTCCTCAACCTGATGAACGACAAGATCTTTCTGTGGTGAAGTCATCTTTGATCTGCTCAGGCTAAACCATAAAAGACAAAAGGCCGCAACGGCCACCAAGACTGAAGAAATAATAAATCCCCACCTTCGTTTACCTTCCACCGCATATGTCCTTGTCGTCTTACCTTCATGGACGGTTTCTTTCAAATCAGCTAATACTTCCTGCTCCGCTTTAGTTAGTGCCTCAGGTAGTTTGACCTGATTTAAACCGAAGTACCGGTTGATAGAAATATATTCGGAAGCAGGTTCGAAAAAGAGACTACCCCATCGATCTTGTTTAATCCAGCCCACACTGGGAAAGGAAAGAAATCCTTTGACCCTTAACTCGTTCTGGAGATCTTTCATGAAACTAAACACCAGGTCAGTGGCCTCTTCATGATCCACTTGCGTAATCAGCTCTACGATTTTCACCAAAACGGGATCTATCTTTGATTCGTCACCTGGGATAAAATAGATTTCCTCTTTTGGAGGACTAATGAGGGAAAGATCATGATTAATGACAGCAGACCGGTAGTTTATTCTCAAGGTTCCTATACCTTTTAATAAGACTACCTTATTTTCGCTGAGTACTTTGGGAATATACAGTTTGAGGGTCTGGCTCATGCAACAATCAATCGGATCTTAGTGTAGTAGAGAGCGAATATAGCCAAATCTCTGTCCTTTGGAAGACTAAAAAGGTGCAAAAAAGACAATCATCTTAAAATATCAATTTGAATGAACGAATTTCCGGAAAGACATAACTCAGCTCAACTCTTTGAAGAAGCAAAACATTATTTCCCTGGTGGAGTTAACTCTCCTGTCAGAGCTTTCAAATCTGTATTTGGCCCTCCCCTGTTTATCAAAGAGGGATCTGGATGTCGGATAAAATGTGAAGATGACTATGAATATATCGACTTCTGTGCCTCCTGGGGACCGCTGATTTTGGGGCATAATGACCCTGATGTGCGAGCGGCCATTCACACGGCGGTTGACCGGGGTACGTCATTTGGGGCTCCTACCCGTAGGGGTAATGAATTGGGTGCATTGATTCTACAGAATCACCGGTTCCTGGAACAGATTCGTTTTGTAAGCTCCGGCACCGAAGCGGTGATGTCTGCCATCCGCTTAGCCCGTGGATTCACTGGCAAAACTAAAATCATCAAATTCGAAGGTTGTTATCATGGGCATGTAGACTCCCTCCTTGTCAAAGCAGGATCCGGTCTGGCCACCTTTGGAGTAAGCAGCTCGGCTGGGATACCGGCCAATTTCATCAAAGAAACCATTGTGTTGCCACTAGATGATTCAAAAGCAGTTGAGGAAGCCTTTGCTAACAACCATGACATAGCTGCCGTCATTATCGAACCCATCCCTGCTAATAACGGCTTACTCCTGCAAAGCCCCTTATTTCTGCAAAAACTTAGAGAATTGTGCACTAATTACGGCAGCCTATTGATCTTCGACGAAGTTATTTCCGGGTTTCGTGTCGGATTCGAAGGAGCAGCCGGTCATTATCAGATCAAGCCGGATATATTGACATTTGGTAAAATTATCGGAGGAGGTTTGCCCGTTGGTGCATTTGGAGCCCGAAGGGAAATCATGCAACACATCAGCCCTGTCGGAAATGTATATCAGGCCGGAACCCTTTCTGCCAATCCTGTGGCGATGGCTGCGGGCTATGCAACCCTGCAAAAAATCTTGAGTCTAGGTTTTTATGAGCAACTAAACGCTAAAACCACCGATTTCGTTGGTCACCTAAATCAATATGTTGCACAAAAAGGTTATGCGCTGCAAATTGAACAGATCGGCTCCATTTTTTGGCTCAACTTTAGTCGTAACAAAATTACCCGGGCAGACCAAATTGCTCAGGAAGGAATGGAATACTTTAAACATCTCCATTTATTTCTTTTGCGAAATGGTGTATATCTGGGGCCTTCAGGATATGAGGTCGGTTTTGTTTCTTATGCGCATGACCAGGTATCGCTGGAAAAAGCTGCCGAGACGATCATCCGGGGCCTGGATTATTGTTTTACTTCAAAAATTTGACATTGGACAGTTATCGAACAAGAAATCTCAGAATACTATCGCATGTCATAACCGGATACATGTTGCTTGCATTGCTTTGGTGGGGTATTTTGTTAAAGGAACAAAATGACGCCATCTATCAAAGCAAGCAGGAACTACTGGAAGAAAAAGCCCTAAATCACAATAGTGACTTCTCAGAAGAAAAAGATAAAATCCTAAAGCACTATAAGCGACAGGAAAAAATGATTTTCGGCGAGGGGTTGGTTTTTGTAATTGCGCTCCTTATCGGGATCTGGTTTATCAATAGAGGATATTCGCGAGAAATAGAAATCATCCGGCAGAAAAGAAATTTCCTCCTGGCGATCACTCATGAATTAAAATCACCGTTAGCATCCATCGGATTAATTCTGGAAACTTTTCAAAAGAGAACGTTAGCGCGATTACAACAGGATAAATTAGTGTCTCATGGATTGAAAGAGACTCGCAGACTATCTGATCTTATCGAAAACCTTCTTTTATCGGCCAGGTTGGAAAAATCTTATCAAATCAATCCGGTACTGATTGACATAAATGATTTAATCTCGCGGGTGATAGAAGATATTGAACAAACATATCCGGACATGCGCTTTCGAGAAGATTATTCAGAAAATCAAATGGTAGGAAGCTATGATAAAATAGGGCTGCACTCAACGTTTTACAATTTAATTGAAAATGCTGCAAAATATAGTCCTAAAGGATCGGAAGTAACAGTAAAAACCTATAAAGAAGAAGATTTTCTTGTTATTGATGTGTGCGATCAGGGTCCGGGAATAGCAGAAAATGAAAAATCAAAAATCTTTGATCAATTTTACCGGTCCGGACATGAGGAAACACGGAATACACATGGCACAGGAATTGGATTGTTTATTGTAAAAAAAATGGTAGACTTTCATAATGGACAG
>JAGQWV010000813.1 GCA_020437045.1 Saprospiraceae bacterium
TACGCACCATATTTACGTCTCATTAGCTTTATTATTGTAATTGCCAGCACGGTGCAATTTGTAGAAATGGCTTTAAAGAAATTTAGTCCGGAATTATTTAAAGCTCTGGGAATTTTTCTTCCCTTGATTACGACGAATTGTGCGATTTTGGGATTGGCTCTATTGACCACAAACAAGGGTTTTGGCTTTATCGAAGGGATGGTTTACGCCCTGGGAGCCGGTGGCGGAGTAACGTTGGCTCTTGTTCTTCTTGCTGGTATCCGGGAGGAGACAAAAATTTTAAATATTCCCGATGTTGTTAAGGGAACCGCTTTGCATTTAATTATTGCCGGCATCTTGTCCATGGCATTTATGGGCTTTGCCGGACTTTTTAGTACTTAGATCATGTTACAATATATCATACCGGTTATTTCCTTAGCGGCGCTGGCGGCGGGCTGGGTGGCCATTCAATTTTTAGCCCGGAAAATGCAGACCAAAAATCATTTTGATGATTTAAATTCTTCTTGCGGCAGTTGTAATTGCGGCGGTGGTATGAGTGAGCATTGTCAGTTAAAAAGGAAAACGGGGTCATAACCCCGGTTTGACATCTCTTGGTAAGCCTGAGAGCGGCGAATTTGTCTGGCCACCTTATAAATAAAATAGGTAGCCATGCAAGATCTATATTTACAGGATTACAAATAGTTTATTCTTCGCTAAACTTAACGGCAAGGAATCCAAAATTGTGCAACCCCGATCGTTCATACTCCGAGATATCTTATATTAGGTGTTTTCCAGATGGTGACAAATATGATAAGCGAAGGCCGACACCTCCTATATACCTATTTCTCAGCTAAGGATGCTCCATCCTTGAACTGGCTATATTCTGTGTTATGAAAACCTGGCATATTCATATGGAGGGTCAGGTACAGGGAGTCGGATTTAGACCATATATTTTTCAGTTGGCTACGGAGATGGGGCTGAATGGATGGGTGCGGAATGGTTCCAATGGAGTTCACATTGAAATAAATGCCTCTGCTGAAATATGTCAGGATTTTGTTGCCAGGATTATGAATCATCTTCCTTATCTGGCGGTAGTAACGAAACATAAATGGGAAGAGGTATCTCTCTGTAACTATCAGGAATTTAGAATCATAGACAGCGGTGATGATGAAGATGCTACTTTGATCCTTACACCGGATTTAGCTATTTGTGCTGCTTGCCGGTCTGAACTTAACCAAAAGGGTAATAGGCGATATTATTATCCCTTTATTACTTGTACCCATTGCGGACCAAGATATTCAATTATGAACGTAATCCCGTACGATCGCGTAAATACTGCAATGGCTCCGTTTGTGATGTGTAAACACTGTAAGGAAGAATACCATGATCCTCTTAATAGAAGATTTTATGCTCAAACTAATTCCTGCCCTGAATGTCCAATCGAGTTATTTCTCTATGATCAGGACAGCATGTTGGTGGCCTCCGATCCTGCCCGAATCATCGATCGGGTCATTATCGGCTGGGAGCAAGGGGAAATTATTGCTATAAAAGGAATCGGTGGATTTCTGCTGACCTGCAGTGCATCTGATAAATCCTCGATCGAAAGACTACGGCTCAGAAAACATCGGCCTTCCAAGCCGTTGGCTATGATGATACCCTCGAGTTATCTTGAAAATAATAAAGTGGTTTTGCGGCAAGAGGAAAAGGAATTATTAACTCATTTTTCATCACCGATTGTTTTAATCAGTCAGGATAATTTTAATCAATCACCTTCACCTTTGCCATGGAATGCCATCGCTCCCGGATTGCATCGAGTAGGAGTTATGATACCCTATACACCACTTCTGGAAATGTTATTGACGGCATTTGGCCAACCGGTTATTGCTACCAGTGGAAATATAAGTCATGCTCCAATTATTTATGAAAGCGAAAACGCATTGGCTGATTTAAGTAGTGTGGCGGATTTAATTTTAGACAATAACCGGGCAATTTTAATTCCCGAAGATGATAGTGTTATTGGTTTTACTGCTCTAGGCCGTAAGATCATATTTAGACGGTCGCGAGGTCTTGCTCCAACGTATATCAATCCCCGTTTGCAATGGCCAGATAAGCAAATTCTTGCCATGGGGGCTATGCTTAAAAGCACTATTTGTTATCTACACCGTGCACAACCTTATATCAGTCAATATCTTGGTGATCTTGAAAATTTTGAAACCTATCAGCATTACCGTCATACTCTGAAGCATTTTCTGCGTTTATTCCGCTCTTCGCCTTCGGTTATTATTACCGATAAACATCCGGACTATCCATCGACACACATCGGAAATGAGCTAGCTGGAGAAAATACGGTGCCCCTCATCGCTGTTCAACATCATATGGCTCACTTTGCCGCTATTCTTGCAGAACATAATTTGCATCAATTACAGCATAATGTATTAGGTGTAATCTGGGACGGCACAGGATTGGGTGACGATGGTCAGATTTGGGGAGGAGAATTTTTTCAACTGGAAAAAGGTAAAATACATCGGATCGGATATGTTCAATATTTTGATCAAATGTTAGGTGACAAGATGGCTAAGGAGCCGCGTATTTCTGCACTCTCAGTTTCATGGAAGGTACCCGGATATGAACAGCTAGAGAAAAAATTCCCACCGGTAGCCTGGCAGAATTATCAGATTATGTTAACCAGGGGATCCTCAATTAAATCCTCCAGCATGGGCCGGGTTTTTGATGGTGTCGCCAGTATCCTGGATATCATGGATGTGCAATCCTTTGAAGGAGAGGCGGCCGGTCAGTTGGAGGCCGTAGCCAAAGATTATCTGGATAAAAATCCATTTCCTGACCAGAACGTTTATCAGAATTTAATACAATACGAACTGGGAAATTTTAGAGTGGATATGGCAACATTAATGGAACAGATATTTCAGGATCGATCTTCAGGATTATCCTCCGGCCTTATAGCCTTTAAGTTTCACAATAGTCTGGCCCACCTGATCGAAAAGATTGCCGAAAAGAAACAAATTAAACATCTGGCTTT
>JAGQWV010000814.1 GCA_020437045.1 Saprospiraceae bacterium
GATTTTATTGGCCTTTTGACTCTCATGACAAAACCCTAATGAATAATCCCGGATAAACAGAGAGAAAATCGTCGAACGATCGACTGAACAATTACCGAAGATAGGCCCTGAACCTTTACTAAAAATTCGATTTAGGCTGAAGAAGTACTTTCTCCGGATAGATACCCTGAAATTGGTTCTTGTAATTTAGAAAATTCACTCGACGGAGATTGTGCAGAAATTCCTGTCCATAATTGGTCAGATATCGATGTTGCACGAAACACTCATCCACGAAATCTGCCCATTCCAGATCTGAGATATGACCGTGAATCTGGTTAGATTCTTCCCTGCGCCGGTCAAGCATTTCTTTATAATTGGAAGCGGATAGAAAATACCAATCTGCATCATACAAGATCATATCCAGAGGGGTTACCACATCCCAGGCACTTGCAGATTGCAAAATGGCCGATGTGACCTGATTGACAGCCTCTTGATCGACCTCATGGCTGACAAGAAAATCACGGGCAATTTCCGCACTTACAGATCGATGATTTTGCTCAGATTGGATATAGCCGGTATGGTGAAACCATGCAGCAATTTTCAAGGTAAATAAATCATGCAGGGTTACTTCTTCAGCTTTCCCGATGATCGTCACGGCATGAACAGTCTGCACCGTATATCGCTGGTTATGAAATACATATTGAGGACTAAGATTCTCCTGAAGGAGATCTAATACATACTCTGCAGCCCGATCAACCAATTTGGTGGTCAAGCTAAAGCCATTCTGTATGTTACTGTCATGAAATATCATTCCGCTACGATTTAGGAATCATATCAATCGGGACAGTATCGGTTTTCAGTCCTCTCGACGCAGAAACCGTGCCAGTGTCGATAATTGGCTAATTGGGTGACTAGGTAATTGGGTGGTCATGAAGTTCAACAATTCCACGATTCAACGATTCAACAACCCTGAGCAAGTCAAACCAAACATTGCTTATACATCTGGATCACATTCTGCAAACCAAAATACAGAGCGTCGGAGATGAGTGCATGCCCAATGGAAACTTCCAATAGATTTGGTAAATTCTGGTTAAAAAACCGAAGATTGTGCAAATTCAGATCATGACCGGCATTTACTCCCAAGCCTAATTGGTCGGCATGCTTCGCAGCTTCAGAAAAAGGTTGAATAGCCGATTGAGGGTTACTGACAAACTGATGAGCATACGGACCGGTGTAAAATTCAATGCGATCTGTGCCTACTTCCTTTGCTCCATCTAACATGATATGATCTGGATCGACAAATAAGGATGTCCGAATACCGGCAGCGTGTAAACGATCAATCACGTCACGTAAAAAATCACCATGCTTGACCGTGTTCCAACCCGCATCTGAGGTTAAAGCATCCGGTGCATCCGGTACTAAAGTGCATTGATGTGGTTTAATATCACATACAATGGTCAAAAATTCCGGGGTGGGATTACCCTCTATATTAAACTCGGTGGAAACAATCTGCTTTAACGGCGCCAAATCATCATATCGCACATGCCGTTGGTCAGGTCGGGGATGCACCGTAATGCCTTCAGCTCCAAATCGTTCGCAATCTTTTGCCACCTCAATCAAATCAGGTATATTGCCTCCCCGGGCATTCCGGATCAAAGCCACTTTATTAAGATTTACGCTAAGTCGTGTCATAAGACAAAGATACTATTTTGAATACGGAAAATAATTTAACAAATCGACCAGGGCGCTATATCAAATTAGCACTTATGCTGCTCAGTATTGTTCTGGCAGGCATGGTGGTAGGAACAATCATTCAAGTTGCATACTTTAAATTATTTGGTCTTGACCTCAGTCAGTTGTTCTACCGGGAGGACTATGCCATTCATCTAAAAGTTGCACTTTTTATCACCCAGTTATTCACTTTTCTCTTTCCAGCCTTATTTTTTGGTTGGATCATTTTTAAAAAAGATTTATGGTCCTTTTTTAAAACTACCGAAACACCTAAGGGAGTATGGATTCTTTTAGCCATCGGGATGCTCTTTTTACTACTGCCTCTTATCCAATACACTTATGATTTCAATCGATCTTTGCCTCTGCCGGATTGGATGACTAATATGGAAGAAAGCGCCACGGACACACTGGAAGCTATCATTACGATGCACGGACCGTTCGATCTGATTATCAATATCCTTTTGATTGGATTAATTCCTGCCATGGGTGAGGAATTATTATTTCGGGGTGCTGTTCAACAATTGGGTTATAAGATCTTCAGTAATAAAGTAGTATCTGTTTGGATTACCGCTTTAATCTTCAGCACCATTCATTTTCAGTTTGAGGGCTTCATCCCCAGATTTATTTTGGGGTTATATCTGGGCTATATTTTCCTCTGGACCAATAATCTACTGGTACCAATCATAGCTCATTTTATCAATAATTCGGCGATGGTGGTCATGAGCTATATCAATCCTGATCTGGTGAGCAACATGGACGAGACACCGGTACCGGACCTGCCGTGGTATGGCGTAATGATCAGTACTCTCTTAATCGTCCCGATGATTATCTACTTTGCCAATAGCTATCGAAATTCTTCGCTTCCAGATTCACAAGAAACATGAGAAGACTGTGGTATGTTTTAATAGGTCTTGGATTCCTGGCACCATCGATGTCAGCCAGGGTTTTATCGATTATTGTTGAACAGAGAGACACCATCCTGGAAGGGAAAAATTGGGGATCTGCCGGTCCATATGAATTAATAAAGGGAAAAGTATTTTTCGGAACAGATCCTTTAATTCCTCAAAATCAAAACATTACCGATATCGCCTATGCCCCCATTGATGCCAATGGTCTGGTACTCTCTTCAGCGGACATCGAGGTCTTGAAGCCTATTGATCCACTTTTATCAAAAGTGGCCTTAGTCGAAGTTAGTAATCGCGGTGGTAAATTTACACCATCCTATTTTCTCAACGGTACCGGCAGCGAATTGGATCCTGACGCACCAGAGATCTACGGGGATGGGCTATTGTTGGAAGAAGGCATAACTATCATCTGGGTCGGTTGGCAATTTGATATCCCGGATCAGAAAAATCTCTTGAATTTCGTCGTTCCGAAAGCATCTTACCCTGAGGGAACACCGATCATCGGACAAGTTCGAAGTGACTGGACATTAGATGAGTCCACACACAACCTTGGACTTGGTCACCGTACTCAAATTGGTTATCCCGTGTATGACCCTCAATCTGATATTCATGTTCTTACCAAACGTAATGGTCGCAATTCCGAACGACAAATTGTACCCAGAAGTGACTGGGATTTTGGTCGATTCGAAAACGGGAATGTGCAACCTGACGATCGCACGATATACAGCAAGGAAGGGTTTGAGCCGGGCATGATTTATGAATTGGTATATTATTCCTCCAATCCCCCGGTCGTAGGTCTAGGGCTTTCCGCCATCAGAGATATCATTGCTTATGCAAAATATGATCCAACAGCGATCTTTCCGGTACAACAGGGAATTGCTGCTGGTGTCTCGCAAACAGGAAGATTCTTGCGTCAGTTTCTTTACCAGGGCTTTAACGTTGACGAATCGAACAGAAAGGCCTTCGATGGGATGATGATCATCACCGCTGGTGCCGGTCGTGGCAGCTTTAATCACCGTTTCGCACAACCCTCCAGGGATGCGCATCGATACTCTGCTTTTTTCTACCCAACCGATATTTTTCCTTTCAGTGCCCGTGAACAGATCGATCCAGAGACCAAAATAAAAGATGGTATTCTTGCTCATACGAAGGATGCTTTTCAACCAAAGATATTTTCCATCAACACCGGATACGAATATTGGGGAAGAAGTGCCAGTTTGATCCATACCGATCCGTCCGGTAAAACTGATATAGATCTCCTTCCAAATGAAAGAATCTATCATTTAGCCAGCGGTCAACATTATGTCGATCGATTTCCCCCTACAAAAGAAGG
>JAGQWV010000815.1 GCA_020437045.1 Saprospiraceae bacterium
AGGGGCGGTTTGTAATGGAAGTGCCGCCAGGAATGCAAGAGTTATCAGTAAGTTATGTCGGATTTGAGACCTATAACCAGACGCTGGAGATAGCCGGTGATAGTTTTTATGTGGAGATACCTTTGAAGCCATCTGCCAGTCTATTGGGAGAAGTGACGGTGACGACAGGCAAATATGAACAGTCTGTTGGTGAAACTACCGCAAGCATTGAAATCCTGAAACCTGCATTATTGGAGCAGACGAACACAACAAGCATCGATGAGGTACTGGGAAAAGTACCGGGAGTGAGTATCATCGACGGTCAGGCAAACATTCGGGGGGGAAGTGGGTATTCCTATGGTGCAGGAAGCAGGGTGCTGGTATTGGTAGATGACATTCCTGCGTATCAGGCCGATGCCGGATATCCAAACTGGGATGATTTTCCGGTAGAAAATATGGCGCAAATGGAAGTTGTAAAAGGTGCCGCATCCGCGCTGTATGGTTCGTCGGCACTAAATGGAATCATCAACTTACGTACGGCATATGCGAAAGAAAATCCAGAGACCAAGGCTTCTGTTTTTTATGGTATGGCCACCACGCCGCGCGATGAAAATAAAAAATGGTGGGGTAAGGTCCCTGCCGAAAAGGGATTTAGCTTTTCCGATGCGCGACGTTTAGGAAAGATCGATCTGGTGAATGCAATCTACTTCTTAGATCGGAACAGTGTAAACCGGGAAAGCTATAATCAATATGGAAGATTAAATAGTAAGATACGTTACCGCCTCAATGATGCCATAGAAGTGGGTGTCCGGGGAAGTTTGAACCGGGGTGTCAATCAAAGTTTTTTCTATTGGTTGAATAGTGAAGAGGGTGCCTATCAAGGTGATTCATCGACCTATAACACCGGTGACTATATTCGATATTCACTGGATCCCTATCTAAAGATTATTAATAGCCGGGGGGATCGCCACGAATTTAAAGGGAGATATTTTAGCGTAGATAACCGGAACAATGAGAACCGCTCCAACCAATCTTCGCTGTATTATGGAGAATATCAATTTCTGCATCGTATGCCAAAACTTAGTGCCGTATTGACCGCTGGACTGGTAAGTTTTAACACCAGTGTCAATGCAGATCTGTATGGAGATACGGTACTCACTTCGGCTAATCTGGCTGGATTTGTACAGGTGGAAAAGAAATTTATCGAACGTCTGACGATCAATGCCGGATTTCGCTACGAAAGAAATACGGTGAATGGACCTTCGCTGGTCGGCACAGACCGAATACCCGAGGGTAAAGTGAGGGAGTCTAAACCTGTATTTCGATTTGGAACTAATTATCAGTTGGCTCAGGCTACCTATCTCCGTGCATCCTTTGGCCAAGGATACCGATATCCAACGATTGCCGAAAAATATATCAGCACCAGTTTCGGTGCAACCCTGGTCTCACCCAATCTGCAATTAAGATCAGAAACGGGCTGGAGTGCAGAGTTTGGGATCAAACAAGGTTTTATGGTTGGCGAATTTCAGGGCATGGCAGATATTGCCGCCTATTGGTCTGAGTATTTCGACATGATGGAATTTGTGTTCACCGGACCAGCCCGGGGGTTTCAATCACAGAACATTGGAGATACCCGTATCAAAGGCATTGATTTTAGCTTGAATGGCCGGGGAGAAATTCTAGGGATCCCTGCCTATCTACTGGCCGGATATACGTATATCGATCCCCGATTTCAGGAATTTACCGAACGTGATTCCATTAATTCGACAGCGGGCTATAATATTCTTAAATATCGATCAAAACATTTGGTCAAATTTGACATGCAGACGGATGCTGAAAAACTCAATGTTGGGCTCAGTCTGCAATATACCAGCAATCAGGAGGCGGTTGACCGGGT
>JAGQWV010000816.1 GCA_020437045.1 Saprospiraceae bacterium
TGGCAAGATTTGCCATCTGAATTGAAGTCATTTTATACAGAAATTAATGGAATCGTTGCTTATCGGGGTGGACTGCATATACGGGGATGTGTTTCGGGGCCTGATTGGCATTCACTACGTTATTTTTGGAAAGGTCCAAAAGCGCTGTACCGACAGTTTGCCTCATTACGCGAGAATGATATCCCTTTTGCAGAAGATTGTCTTGGCGATCAGTATTTTTGGCGTCTAGGAACCGTATGGCGTTTATTTTTTGATAATGGTGATGTCGAAGATCTGGAATTAGAGCTCTATGATTTCTTTGAAGAAGTAGAAAAAGATCCGGTAGATTTTCTCGATTTGGAGCCGCTAGTTTATTTCCTGGACCAGGGAAATGAAATCGAAGCAGGACAATACCTGGTACCAGACCCCCCATTCACTGTGGAGTCAGATACTTATGCATTTAAGGTGCTTCCATCGGATCAATTTTTCCATGATTTTTAGGCTCTTCTTCACTCGCTGTCTCACCCATCATTTCCCAACAGGTAATAAAAAAAGCAGCTACGATAGGCCCCAGGACAAATCCCGAAATTCCCACCCAGGCTAATCCTCCTAACGTAGATAGTAAGATCAAGTAGTCTGGCATTTTTGTGTCGTTACCGACGAGACGTGGTCGGAGAAAATTGTCAAGTAGTCCAATGATTAGCGCTCCTACGATTAAAATGATAATAGCCTTGCCAACTGCACCCTGAATAAAAAAGATGATGGCTGCTGGCAACCATATCACCCCACTTCCCAGAGGTAGAAGTGATACAATAGTCATCAACACTCCCCAAAGTACAGCTCCGGGAATACCTACTGAAAAGAACAAAATACCCCCAACGGCACCCTGAGTCATGGCCACAATAAGGCTTCCTTTAACGGTCGCCAGGGCAACACTTTCAAATCTGCGTATTAATGCCCACTCTCTTTCATCTCCAATTGGCAAAACCCAAACGAGCTTTTGTATTAACATCTTACCATCCCGAAGAAAGAAGTACAAAATATAGAGCATGATGACTAATTGAACCAGAAACCCAATAAAATTTTGAGTAAAACTTAGTATTGACCCGGCAATGGACTTTGAAAGATTGGCCAGGCTCTCATTAAGAGAGGATCTGATTTGATCGACGTCCAGTGTAAGACGCTCCAGGAAACGCTCTACCACCGGTACCTGATTCTTGAGATTGTCCAGATATTCTTTAATTTGTATTTCCCCAGAGTCAATTTGATTATAGAATTGAATTCCTTCGGTAATTACTGCATAACCAATAAAGAATAGAGGAATGATGACAATCAATAGAATGACAACTAAGGTCAGCCCGGCCGCAAGATTACGTTTCTGACCAATCTTTGCCAAGATCTCTTCGTGCATGTTACGAAATAATAGCGCTAAAACGATTGCCCAGAAAACGGCAAGGAGATAATCCTTAATCAACCCAAAGAAAGTGAGGGTGATGATGAAAAGCAAAACCAGAAAAAAAGTACGGGCGAAATTTTGTTTCATCTCATGATGGTATCTTATTTCGAATATAACTAAAAAACCCATTCAACCTATTAGTTGCCGAGTATCAATTATCTTCGTCTATTCGAATGGCAATTATAACTGAAACAGTACGACTTAAAATCCGGCATCTGGAGCAAGGTGATTTCGATTCATTTGAAAGAATGGAAAGAAATAGTGAAGTGAAGCGATATACTAATCCGAATGGAAATACTACTCCGGCGTACATTCTTCAAGATTTTAAAAAGTTGATGGGATACTATAAAAGCGTCAATGCTCCTCTTTGGGTCTGGGCGGTCGAGAATGATGAGGGCAATTTCATTGGGACAGGTGCGCTGGTGAGAAGCAATCAAATTTATGAGATTGGCTATCGTTTTCTACCGGAGTACTGGGGGCGTGGATATGGAAAGGAATTGTGCCGTGCTCTTATCGATTATGCCTTTGAAGAGCTGAAAGCAGTAAAGATCACTGCTGTAGCATGTTTGAAAAATCAGGCATCTATAAAAATATTGGATAGTATAATGGTTTTTGTGAAGGAAGAATATAATGCAGAGTTTGCAGATATCGATCGCCATTATGAACTGATCAGACAGTGAAGTTTAAGTAATAGTCGATCCAATTGTTGCTGGTAAATAATTGAGGACTCAAGGGGGCATCTCGATCTTAAAAAAATTAATGATCTACTTCCTTGAGATAGGATTGCGGTCAGCAGAAGCTACGACGTTAACCGTTTCAAATCTACGGCTGAGAAGATGGTTGATAAAGGCTCTAAGGTACTTAGTATAGATACTAATCGCGACAAAGGTAAAGATGACCAGAAGTATGTTTGATGTTTTCATGATTACTTTTTACTAATACGTGTATCGTATCGTGGAAATGTCCTAAGTAACTGTTAAATATTTTTTAGGAATTTTTCTGAAAATGGCTAGCAGAAAGGAAATCCGTAGAATTCTTGATCAAATCAAGTTCACCGCAATAGAAAAAAAGCTACTTGTAATAGGAAGATTTATTTCGACGTGGTGCTTAATGCATCCGGTCACCTCGTAACTCCATTGACTCCATAATTTCCGCTTCTTTTTGTAAATACTCCTGCCAGCGTTCTTTTACCATTTCTTCTCCACAATATTCTTTGGCCAGATCTATAAAAAGACGATAGTGCCCAGCTTCGGAAACCATAAATTGATGATAAAACTTTTTAAGTTCGTCTTCATCCAAGTGGAGCGACAGTAACCGGAAGCGTTCGCAACTTCTGGCCTCGATCATGGCACAGGTCAATAATTTTTCCAGTAGGCGGTCTTGTGGGCTACCCCCTTTTTTCTGATTATTCAAAAGTGCATTGACGTACTGATCTTTTCGCTGTTTGCCCAGGTTCAGTTTTCGTTTCTTCAATTCAGCCAGCACCTGTCGAAAGTGGCCCCATTCTTCTGTTACGATCGGAGCAAGTTCCTCTACTAGGCGTTTATGTTCAGGATACATCTGGATCAGGCTGATACAAGAGGTCGCGGCCTTTTGTTCACAGTAGGCGTGGTCTGTCAAAATCTCTTCCAGGCTTTTTTCTGCAAGATTAACCCATCGGGGATCTGTCGGTAACTTTAGTCCAAGCATGTGAAGAGCTTATTTATTATTTAAACATTCAAGTTGATTGATAAAAAAGTCGATATTAAAAACTTCATAATCCTCATAACCGGAAGACCAGACAACCCTGACCTTATCAACCCCACTTTTCAAGAGAATCTTCTCCTTTTGATAATCGATGGGATATCTCACCTTGTAAGTGGTGAATCCGTTCTTTGCATCAATGCTGCCTTGATTTTCTGATTGAGTGAAAAGGGAAACCGTTTCACCGTCGAGAAGTTTGAGGTTGAGAATACTACCCGTTTTGATATAGCCATATTCTCTTGTTGCATTCTTTGAGGCTATCGTGAAGATCAATGTCAAATAGCGGAATCCTCCGGAAATACTAGTCAGGTATCCACGACAAGTGACATAATCATTTTCTTTTAGATAAGGCTTTAATCGTTCGTCGGTGTAACTAAAAAAAGTCTCTGCTTTCAGTTCCTTTTTCATAGTATTTGTGAAATCATCGATACCGTGGAAAGTGAATTCACACTGGTATTTAGGCACAGCCTCCTCTAATGTCGAGAACCAATTTTCATAACGATACCCTCCGGATGCAGAAACAATTCCTGGTTTTGCCGGGCTCTCCATACTGGTTGCTGCTTCTACATGGTGCTGCATCACCTCCGGCTGATCATGCTCAGGCTCCTCTTTGAGATCCTGACTTTGTTGGTCCGTAGTACTTACTGCTTCGGAGGAATCAATTACGGGAGGGGAAACTTCTTCCGACGGTTTCTGAGCTTCAGCAGCGTATGTATCGTTTTCTTCCTTAGGGTGGTCGAGCTGTGATACCTCATTCGGCAAGGTTTGAATAGTATCATCAGCCATGTTAGTATTTAAGGTGGAGGAGGATTTATTGGGCTGCGTTGTTTCATCTGTCGCTAGAGATTTGTCTTCCTTTTCTGAAGCACTAAAATGATTTTCAGTGGAGATTTCCGGATTGCCAGCTGTCGTCGTATCTGGTGCGGTCTGATGTCCAACGGCGAGAATTTTGTTGTCGGTATTTTTGCTCAGGAGCGAGTCTTTCGGACTTTGTTCAAGTTCGGTATTGAGGCCCGGCACATAAATCTTTTCGAGTTTTTCATATTTCTCATTTTTCCCCACTTTCAGAATTTTCTTGATAAGGGATCGAGCATAGGATAGGAGCCGCTGATCATTTTGTCGCTGTTCATTGACCACTCTAAGTTTTTCTTTGAGTTCGTTTGCCTGGGTCATCTCCCCAGCGCTCGCCAGGGTCTGTATTTGATCCTCCAAGCTGTGTGCCTCATCGCTGCTTTGATCTACCTTGTCAAGCATTTCTGACTCATACCGAACGGCAGCAGTTACGTACTTCTGAAATAAGCGATAGTCATATTGGATCGGTTGCCCCTCCACAAGGGGTTCGATTGGTGGAACATCAACAATATCTTGCCCATCCCACAAGTCACTCTCCAACATTGAATCTCTCCCTTCGAAGTATCGCCATGTCCCATCCTCATATTGAATAATTTTCTCCCCTTTTTCATTCTTTATAACCTTCTGCGAAAAGCCTAAGTTATACCCAGTGACGCAGCAGAGCAGAAAGGTGCATCTGAGGTAGAAATGCAAAGTAGGATGAAACAATTTCATAACTTGCCTGGCCATACTCTTATTTGGCTTTGAACCGCCAAAATTAAGCTATTATTATTACAAATGACGATGGTTGGAGCCAAGATATTGTTAAAATCTTTTATATGAAGCCAGCTTATTTCATCTTTCTCATATTTATATGGGGGGCGGGATGCAAAACATCGGAGTCTGAAAAAAACCTTATGTCAATGCCTTTAAAGTATCCAGTGACATCGAGAGATTCGGTGATGGAGGAGTATCACGGTCAGGCGATCAAAGATCCTTATCGATGGTTAGAAGATGACCATTCAGAGAAGACCAAAGAGTGGGTGCAAGAAGAGAATGCCGTAACCAATGAGTACCTGAGCCAAATACCCTTCAGAAATTTGATTAGAAATAGGCTGGAACAGATCTGGAACTATGAGCGATACGGCACACCCTTTAAAAAGGGAGGTAAGTATTATTACTTTAAGAATGATGGTCTACAAAACCAAAGCGTCTTGTACCAACAAGAGTCTTTGCACGGACCGGCTACCATCATTCTGGATCCCAATACATTCTCCACTGATGGAACCGTATCTTTGGGAAGTATCTCTTTTAATCAAAAGGGGAATCTGTTGGCCTATACCCTTAGTGAGGGAGGAAGTGACTGGCGTAAGATTTATGTCAAAGATTTGGACACTGGAGCACTCCTTGATGATCAAATAGAGTGGGTGAAATTTTCCGGAATTTCCTGGTCAGGAAATGGATTCTATTATGGGAGATTTCCTACGCCTTCTGATTCGGATAAGCTTTCAGGACAGAACCAGTATCACAAACTCTTTTACCATGAAATAGGTACTACTCAGGAATCGGACATACTAATTGTCGAAGACCCATCCCGACCACAGCGAAATTTCTATGCCATGACAACCGAAGACGAGCATTACTTATGCGTCTCGGCCAGTGAATCGACGAGTGGCAATGCCTTATTTGTAGAAGATCTAAAGCAGAAGGGGCCACGTATAACATTGGAAAAGAATTTTGACAGTGATCTTCGGGTGATCGATAATGTTGATAATCATCTGTATATA
>JAGQWV010000817.1 GCA_020437045.1 Saprospiraceae bacterium
GCATGGTAGGAATTTGCTCACGGTAGGTAATGGGTAAATAATAGGCTTGCTCGGGTCTATAATTACGGATATACTTAAATTGTTTGTCACGTACGGCTCTGATCGCATCGGTAAAACCGTCAAATCGGTCAGCTGCCGCATGAATATAAGTACGGGGTACCTCACTTTGGTAAGGGCCTAAAAAAGCCTGTCCCTGCAGGTATGCCGGTGGTTTAATACCGACTAAGGAAAATACGGTTGGAGCAAAATCGATGAAACTAATTAATTGATCGTCTTTTTTACCCGCATTGGTCATGTTGGGAAAGCGAATAATCATGGGGGCATTTAATCCCGAATCATAAATCAGTCTTTTTTGATGGGGAAGCGGACCTCCATGATCAGCATAAAAGAAAATAATGGTATTTTCCAAAAGTCCATCATTGGCCAATTGACCGAGAACGGCACCTACCTCCCGGTCCATCTCTGCAATATTATTGTAGACCTTCCACATGTCTCTTTTCACTATTTCCGTCTCCGGCAAGTAGGGAGGAATTTTGAAATTCAAATTTTTAGGGACCAGGACGGGGGTTTCTTCTTCGGTAGTCCGTTCCATCCAGGAGCTGCGGGGAAAGGTGGTATCGCCTTCGTGATAGTGCCTCATCTCCATTTTTCGAAAACCATAGGGTTCGAAGAGACCGGATTCATGAGTTACCGTAAAATTAAAGACAGAAAAGAATGGCTGTCCGGGGGCCCGATTGCGCCAATGGGCAAAGTTGCTATTTTCATCCCAGGCGGTGACCGGGGCCTTAAACTGGTAGTCTTCTTTCGAATTATTGGTGCAATAATATCCGTTCATCCGCAAGATTTCGCTCATCATTTTTACATCAGGTGGGGGTATGGCTTCATAAGGAGGTAAACCAGTTACTTCGGTATAGGAGGATGTGCGCATATGATTTGCTCCGAAGCTGGAGGGATAAAGTCCTGTGGCTATAGCAGCTCTGCTAGGTGCACAGACGCCAGATGGTGAATAGAGGTGAGGATAAATCACGCCTTCCCTGGCCAATCTGCTCAAATTAGGAGTGGCGATGGTGGAATCACCGAAAGCTTCTAAATAAGGCCCCATATCTTCCGTGACCAGCCAAAGGATATTTGGACGGTCCTCGGTGGTCAAAGATTCCACCGGATCTTTTGAATCCGCGCAAGCCAATAAGATGCTTAGAAAAAATAATGCGCTTAAAAATTTTAACATAAGAAAGTTGTTTGTCTCAATATACAGGTTTTGATGGGTAATACTACCTATGCTGTCCGGGCATTGTTTTATGAAGGACAAGTGACTTCACCTATGGCACAACCTGCCTTCTCAGGATTTAGAACGGGAACCGTAAAAGGGCAAGTGGGCTTAAAAAGACTTATATTTAGTTGATGTTGTCAAAGCAATTTATTTTCGAACTATTTTTTCTTTTTCTCTTATCAGGCAGCCAGGCTCAGACGGAGATTAAAGGATATGTTTTAGCACTGCCGGGCAAAAATCCCATTGCCTTTGCCAATATTGGTATTTTGAATGCATCGGTAGGTACCATCTCGGATCAGGATGGAAGTTTTTCGCTTTCCATCGCTTCGCAATATTTTCGTGACTCTATTATTTTTTCTGCACTAGGATATGAACCGCTAAAAATCCCGATACGGAAATTAATAGATAATAGGCAGATGACTGTTTATTTAAGGGAAACCGCATATCGACTTTCTGAAGTAGTGGTAATGGCTGAACGGGGTACGACCAAATCGATGAGTATAGGGAATCAACATTTTGACGGAAGTAGTCTTTATGGAGATACGATTAACGCAGGATCGTCGATGGCATTATTAATCAAAAGTATAAATAGAAGAGGTAAAAAAAATATTGATTTTCCCGCCTATTTGAAAGAAGCAGAAGTGCTGATTCTCAATAATACTTTTCCAGATTTTAAAATAAGAGTGAGGGTATATGATGTAGACACTATTAAGGGCAAGCTACTCCCCGGTAGGGATTTATTGGAGGCCAGTGTCGTTGAGCAATCAAATATCAAAGATGGCTGGTTGAGTTTTGATTTATCGGAATATCGACTTTTAGTTGAAAAAGATTTTTTTATTGTTTTTGAATGGATTTTGGAGAAAAAGGATCGCGCTGCCCTCTAAAAACAGTACGAGTCATTTAAAAAGGAAAACCCTGACAAAGTTGCCCTTAACTACAGCTGGGTGGATGGGAAAAAGGTGACTTTTGATAATTATCAGGGAAATTTTTATTTCGGAACTTCTTTTGGAATTTCCGTTTCTGCCCCCATTTTAAAAGATAACATTTGCTATTACCGGCTCAATAGTTTCGGCCAGTGGTACCCCAGTCCTTCCGTTTTGACAGCCCGGGTTCGGCTTAGTAAATGGCTGGAAGGGGCCCATCCGGATGAACTTGACGCAACGATGGAAGACTCCCTGGAATCAAATAAATTATTATCCTACTATCAAGTCAATCAGGTTGAGACCATCTCTCCCCAAAGAGACTTGACGGAAGAACAACTTCCTGATCCTTTGTTTTCAACCCGTAAGTTCGAACCGCTGGATATTTACGTGTCACGCAATGAAAACAGGTTTAGTTTTTATGCTTTTAACCGGGGATATTTTCCGTATCAGCTAAAATTGAATTTTTCGAATATTCTCAATTTGCATCCCTTAATTACGGAAAAGGAATACGTTGTTTATCCCGGCCGCAAACAATTATTAATTCTGGATGTCGTGGATAGAGATGTGCAAAACTATCACTATGATCTGGAGATATCGGAAGATATCGGCGATCCGGAGTTAATAGCCCAGGATTCTTTCGTCTATTTAACTCCGGTAAAAAAGATATTGCTTAATGGAGATCAAACCACAGGAAATAAGCACTCCAATCGATTTTATGGAAACTTTCAGGATAGCATCTTTGCCATGCGCAGGGGGATTATTACGGCAATCCCCGGTAAATTGGATGATCTTGATCGAATTGGAGGTCAAAATTCTTTGGAAATTTTACATGGCGATGGTTCGGTTGCCGTTTATACTGGCATAGATTCCGCGTCCATAACCTTTGAACCCGGTGCCTCGGTCTTTTCAGGAGACTTCCTGGGGCAGATCGACAAAGAGGGGTTTGTCGATGTCCAGGTTTTTAAAATAGAAGCAAGGGAGAAATTAGTACTGATGCCGGTACGATTTTATCTGGGCTATGGTCGAATCGGAAACGCAACGGAATCGATTCCGGGGCTTTTAGATTATCCCGAGGAAATTCTTTACCGGGAGCTCTCAGACCGCGAGCGAAGGAAAAAAGTTCATTAAGCAAGACCCTAAAGTTGGGATGGTTAAATGATCAATTACATACCTGGGATGAGCATGAGCGACAGGCGACCTTAACGATATTGAACTTGAAAATTTTCCAGGCAAGTCACAATAAATCAGTAATTTAGGAGCATAAGGGAGTTCTTCTGAAAAACATGCATAAAATTTACCGAATTCTGGTCGGTTTTTTATTGATCGGAACAGCAATCAACGTCAAGGCAGATACGGAACTGGACCGGCACTGGAGGAAAGTATCTTTTCCGATTTTTCGTAAACACTGTACATCTTGTCACAATGCTGCCGATAAAAAAGGCGGACTGGATTTGGATGTCTTTTATTATGTACCCTCGGTCATCAGTAGAGGTGATATGTTTCAGCATCTGGTAGAAATGGTGGAAAATAATGAGATGCCACCGGCGGGTAAGCCCCCAATGAGCAGCCAGGAGAAAACCGATATTATTAATTTGATTAATGGAATATTGGCCGATGCATTAAGCATGCCGGATCCGGGACCGAATGTGGTAAGACGTTTGAGCAATCGGGAATATAGCTATACAGTGAAAGATCTGGTCGGTGTAGATTTTAATGCATTGGAGTTTTTTCCAAAGGACGGATCTGGTGGAGAAGGCTTTGACAATCAAGGTCGCTCTTTATACATCACTCCCCTGATTATGGAGCGATACTATATGGCTGCAGATTCCATCGTCCGTCAGGCGCAAGGAAATCCTCATGTCTGGAAGCAACTGGTCCCGAAGAATTATTCACCCTCGGTCTTTCGTCGACTGACCAATTGGGTCCAGGGGTTTTGGCGTACAGAAGACATCACCTGGCAAAAACCGCAAACCAGAGCAGAAGAAATTCTAATACCCTTTGCTACGAAAACCTATCGGAGATTTTTATCACAGGAAGAAAAGGCTGAACTTCTCGATTTTTTCAGTAAGATTTATTTTAGTGAATTGTGGAAAGAAAACAATGGCTTCAATACGGCTATTGCTACTTCGTTAAAGAGGATATTGGTATCACCTACTTTTCTGTATCGCACGGAGATCAATGCCCCCATTCATGAACCCTACGCCATAAGTAATACTGAACTTGCTACCCGGCTTTCCTATTTTCTTTGGTCTTCGATGCCAGATGATAGCTTACTGAAAGTGTCATACTATGAGGACCTTCATGACCCGGTTGTTTTAAACCGGGAAACGAGAAGGATGCTCCATGACTCTAAGTTTAGCCGTTTTTCCGAATCTTTCGCTCCCCAATGGTTAGGTGTGGAAGAGACTTTGATTAAACCACTGGCGGATAAAAAACTATTTCCTGAATTTACCGATACGGTTCGTGAAGCCATGCGTACCGAGCTGGTGGACTATTTTTCATATGTATTTAGTGAGCGAAAAGATCTTCTCGAGTTGTTGAATAGCGATTATAGTCTCCTTAATGAACCCCTGGCAAAATTCTATGGTATTTCTGGTGTCGAAGGTGAAGAGTTTCGTCCGGTTACGGTTGCAGATCAGGGTCGGGGCGGAATCCTGGGCATGGGTGCAGTCTTGACGGCTACTTCCTTACCTAACCGTACCAGTCCTGTTTTACGGGGAAAATGGGTACTAGAACAGGTGTTGGGCACTCCTGCTCCACCACCGCCTCCGGACGTACCTCAATTGGAGGAGGCTAAAGATCCGGAAAATGATGAATTGGATTTAAGAAGGGTTTTGGAAAAGCATCGTGAATCACCAGCCTGTGCAGGATGCCATAACAAAATGGATCCATTGGGATTTGTTATGGAAAATTTTGATGCGGTCGGGCGATGGCGTGATGCATACCGGGGATCTGCGAATATAGATCCTACAGCCGTCATGGAAGATGGATCGAAAGTTGATGGTCCGGTGCAATTAAGGGAGTATCTGGCCGGTGAAAAAGAAAAATTTGCTAAGAACTTCTCCCGGAAACTAATGTCCTATGCATTGGGTAGAGGCATAAGTTTTTTGGATACCAAAGTCATCAATGATCTAAGTGAGACGCTCTTGCAAAATGATTTTGATAGTGAAAAATTGATGCTGGCTATGGTCAATAGTTATCCTTTTCGCTATCGTCGCAGCGATATGACAGATTTATATATTAAAAAATAGAACCCGGGAGAAATGAATAACGCCGGGTTTAAATAAATGCTTAGTATTATATGAATAGCCGAATTTCTCGCCGAAATGTATTACGTGGTATTGGAGCCAGCATTGCACTACCTTTCATGGAATCACTAGTGCCGAAACAATTGATGGCGAATACTCCCTTAGCTAATAACTATCAAAGACCTCAGCGTTTTGCCGCAGTCTATATGCCTAACGGAGTACACCCCGATCGTTGGACTCCGAGTAAATTCGGACG
The DNA here is from genome assembly GCA_020437045.1 of Saprospiraceae bacterium. Classification (GTDB taxonomy): domain Bacteria; phylum Bacteroidota; class Bacteroidia; order Chitinophagales; family Saprospiraceae; genus JABDMH01. The sequence goes on from JAGQWV010000817.1 coordinate 5,698, forward strand.
TGATTTTGAACTATCACCTCTCTTACAGCCTCTGCATCGGGTGAAAGATAAACTCTTGATACTTGGTGGCTTACACAATAGAAATAGTGTGGGTACTGTCGAAGGCCATTTTACCAAAACTGCAAACTTATTGACC
>JAGQWV010000818.1 GCA_020437045.1 Saprospiraceae bacterium
TACCGGGATAGTAGGAAAGTGGCACCTGGGTCATCTCAAAGGTTATCTTCCCCTCGATCATGGTTTTGATCGATACTTTGGTTTTCCCTATTCTAATGACATGATCGAATATGCGGGGAAAAAACCACCTCTTGGGAAATATCCTCCCATTCCTCTTTATGACCAGGATAAAGTGATCGAAACAGAACCCGACCAACGACAACTTACTAAGAGGTATACTGCCGCAGCTCTAGATTTTATTGATCAGAATAAGGACGGTAGATTTTTTCTTTATATGGCCCATAACTTTCCCCATGTGCCTTTATTTGCTAGTGAGGATTTTGAAGGTAAAAGTAGCAGAGGTCTCTACGGTGACGTAGTCGAAGAACTTGATTGGAGTGTTGGACAAATAATGGACAAGATCAGATCCTTGGGATTGTCTGAAAATACCTTGGTCTTTTTTACCAGCGATAATGGCCCCTGGTTAGTCAAAAAAGCTGAGGGAGGCTCTGCCGGGTTATTACGTGAGGGGAAAGGAAGCACCTGGGAAGGTGGTATGAGAGAACCGGCGATTGCCTGGTGGCCAGGCACCATTGATGCCGGCACAACTACCCAGGCTATTTCGACGACGATGGATCTATTTGTTACGGCGGTTGATTTAGGTGGAGGAACCCTACCCGATGATCGGAAATATGATGGAAACAGCCTGGTACCGGTATTCCAAGATGTTCATGCCAGTGTAGGAGATGAAGTGTATTACTATCTGGGGAGTGAACTTTTTGCTGTGAGAAAAGGTCCCTGGAAAATGCACTATAAAACACTTACACCATACGTTGGTGAAGCACCGGAGACTCATGATCCACCCTTGTTATTTAATGTAGAAGAAGACCCTTCAGAGGTAAGGAATGTGGCACAAGAATTTCCGGAAATTATCCAAAAGCTTGAAAAAGTTGCCGAGGTACATCGCGCTACCGTAAAACCCGTTCCATCGATTTTGGAAATGGTTGACACTAATTTAATTCGATAAGTGTAGTGCATGGCAGACCTCAAACTTTCGGTGGTCATCATTACCTATAATGAGGAAAAGAATATAGCCCGCTGTATTCACTCAGTAGCAGGAGTGGCAGATGAAATCTTAGTAGTTGATTCATACTCTACGGATCGAACAGTTGAAATTGCCCAATCACTATCAGCTACGGTGATTACTCATGTCTTTGTGGGGCATATCGAGCAGAAGAATTTTGCGCTTGATCAAGCAAAATACCATCATGTGCTCTCACTGGATGCAGATGAAACCTTATCGGTAGCATTGGCAGAAACTATTTCCGGAATTAAGCTACATTGGTCTGCAGATGCTTACCGTTTCAATCGGTTAAATAATTTCTGTGGCCAGTGGATCAAACATGGACTTTGGTATCCGGATCAGAAAATCAGATTGTGGAATAGACAGAAAGGACGATGGGGAGGGAGAAATCCTCATGATAAAGTAATTATGCAGGAAAAAAGTATCATTAAACCTGTATCAGGTGATATTTTACATTATACGGTCGATACGGTCGAGCAATATTACAGTCAGATAAATAAATTTAGTTCGATTCAGGCCAATCAATTATCAGCAGAGGGTTTTAGACCTGGTTTTTTCCATCTGTATATGAAACCTGCATATAAATTTCTTGCCGCCTACTTTTTCAGATTAGGATTTCTGGATGGATGGAGAGGTTATATGATTGCCAAAGGACAAGCCCTGGGAGTGTATCTGAGATATGCAAAAATCAGAGGTTAATCACAGTAAAGCCAGAAGCCAGATTAATCTCGATTTTAATTTATCCGTATGTCAGGGAGGTTTTATACCACATGATAAATAAGTAATAAAGCAGGAGGCATTACTGCAAATGTTGGTAATATTTCCACGCTACTATAAGTACCCTTCAGGGCAATAGTTTGATTGAAGGTGCCTGTTGTCGTTTCAAATGTGGACGTTTTAAGTATGAGTTTGGAATCATCAACATAAATAGCTCCTCCATCGGACGTGACAATATTGTCTGTGAAAGTACAATTATAGACTAAAAGTTCATTGAGGGGTAACATGGACGCTGGATATGATCGAATAAAGAGGGCTCCTCCAATATCTGCCGTATTATTATCAAAAGTGCATTCCTCTAATTTTAGATCGCCATCGCTGTGAATTGCCCCACCACTTACTGGTGCAGAATTATTAAGAAAGGTACAATTAGTGAAAGAGCAAACTGGAGCGCCGGCGGTACGGACAGCCCCTCCCGTGGCCACAGCCTGTCCACCATCAAATGTCAGGGAATAAATTTCACAAGCTGAATTAATTTGAAAGAATCTGCCGGTTACACTTGCCACCAGTGTATTATGATTACCTAAAATCAGCAGACTGTCATTGATGTCTGGAAGGATATTTATATCCATAACCGCAGATGTGGTAAGATGGACTACTGTGCCGGAGATGGTAAATTGAATAGTATCCAGGCCGGGTTCCATATTGGCATCGACAAGTGCCTGGCGAAAGGAATTTAAACCCGCATCACTATTATTGGTCACCAAATAAATTTCTGCCTGAGCCGTAATGTTAAAAAACATCATTCCAATAATTAATAACAGTTTATTTCCATAGATCTGATAAAACTGTTGCCGTATTTGTCTGGTAATTAGATGAAGTTCAGCTAAAAAGTAAGGAAATCGGTATTTGGCAATAATTGCCATGGAGGTATAAACGGATAGAGTCATCTAGATGAAGTGTTGAGGTACTTAAAGATAACCATATTATTTAAATATAGGTTAATGTACATCAGACACTAGAATTCACGACCATATTATCTTCCCATTGTAAGATTAATTATACTTCAATTTTTATCAATGCATTTAATCCAAATATCTTTAAAAGAGACACCGGAAGGTCCGTGCTCTGGAAGTGCTAGCTGAAGGCCAGCTTGCAGACATAATTGTCCGCTATGATTATAATTTGGTAAGTGCGTTTCGGACGCTTTGATACCATTGATGTACATGATGATGTGATCACCCAAAGCATAGATTTCTCCAGTATTCCAATCATTATAGCTGATCATTTGGCTCCATGCCCGGGCATGCCGCACTAAAGCGCCGGTAGAAAAGGCATGCGTAAATCCATTATGGTCATAGATATTACATTCAATGCTATTTTCCAGAGAGATTTCTTCACTCATGCCAGGCTTCCGGATAAATATTCCACTATTATCTTCCTTGAGGATTTTAAATTGAAATTTTAAATGAAAATCTTTATAAATTCCATCACTGACTAAAAATCCTCCTTCTTTACCGGAATATCCGGATAGCGTTCCATCAATCACTTTCCAAACGGATGTACCCGTCGATTTCCAGCCTTTGAGTGTTTTTCCATCGAATATTTGTTCGTAATTGATCCCCGGGTAAGAATGTAAATAATCTTCTGCTGTTGGTCCCACAATGCTAACATCTTCGGGCAGCATTATTTTGACATTACGGAAAATGTCTCCTTTTCCGGTCATTTTAATTTTAATTACACCTGTCGGGCTTCGCCGGTTGTGTGTCTCCGTCACTAAATTACCATTGATTAAGACTATCAGATGATCTTGTTGTGCTATGATTTCAAAGGAGTTCCATCTTTTAAAATCAATGCTATCAATCCAGATCGCACGGGAAATATTTATAATGGACCCCAGACAATTCTGTTGATCAGCGTCTTTGTCAAATTGAACGGCATAACCACTTAGTTCCGGTATTTTTGTATCGGGATCACCGACACGAAAGAAGATCTGAGCTGTTGCTCCTTCATCCAGGAGAAATTCACCTTTTAGCCGGAAATTTGCATATTGCTTTTCGGTCGCTAGCCAGGCTTCCTCCCCTTTTGTTCCATAAGTTATTGCCCCGGCCTTCTCGATGATGGTGCAATTCGCATCTTTGCTATAATCGGATAGATGATGCCGGTCAATAAGATTGATCCATTGGGCTTTGAGGGTAAAAACTCCAAAAATTTGCAGGAATGAAAGGAAGACTAAAGATTTCATGAAATGGCGGCTTGGTCAAAGAATGGACAATTTACATTATTACCGATAAATATCCTTGTACTTTAAGAAAGTGGAACCGAAGAAATACGTTCGAGATTCTTGAATAAACAGCGAGAAAATAATTTCTTGTCCGCTGTAATTGACGCTTTATGCAGACGCATGCAGGTGGGCTGTCTTTTGTGACCCTACAAAATCACCCCTCCTGGGTGAGAAATGAAATCGGAGCCTGAATTAGTTTTGAGCAAATCTTTGACCGTATGAAAACATATATCTACCTTATATTTTGTCTCTTGAGTATTTCTCTTTCAGCGCAACCTGTAACCTACGACTTTGACACTTCAGGATTCGTGATCTTAAAAAGTCCCGCGGATACCGTGATGATGGGAAATAATAGCATTAGATTCTACAAAAATTTCCGGGTTAGGGGTGACATCGAAAAAGGGTATGTTCAAATCGGTTCCGGTCCTAATCCCAATTTGGTTATGGTGGATGGGCAGCTCAATCAGAATGTGGAGCTTTGGAGTAATTTCAATGGAAGTGGTGCACTAAGACTCTATAATTATGATGCAAACGGAGCAGAGTTAAGTAGCATTAATTTAATTACTAATTATAATGGAACTCAGGATGCCCGGATCATTACTGATGAACTGGAAATCCGCGGAGGTTCCGATTTAGCAGAACTTTTTGAAATAAATGGATCAGTGAACATTGAACCCGGAATGCTGCTTTCCTTGGACCCTGGAGCAGCAGGCAAACTTCGGGTCACTCAATCCAGCTATGATCCATTTATTGCGGGTGTAGTTTCTGGGGCCAATGGTGTAAAACCAGGAATATTAATGGGACAACAAGGGACGATTGCCAATGGAGAAGAGTTGGTCACCATCTCTGGACGTACCTATGTGAAGTGTAATGCCGGTAATGGAGTGATTAAAATTGGCGACCTGTTAACCAGTTCAGAAATACCCGGAGAAGCGATGAAGGCCGGAAAAAAGCGAAAAGCAAGAGGCGCTATTATTGGAAAAGCGATGAGCAATTTAGATCAGGAATCTGGCTATGTTTTGGTCTTAGTAAGTCTCCATTAGATAGTTCTTTGTAAATGAAAATTTAAAAAATGTGCATGATGAAGAATTATCGATTTTTGCTGTCATTATTACCATTTATTATTGGATTGGGACTCTTGATTTACGCTGGTTTTGAGCATGGAGAATACGAAGAGGAAGATTACGAGACTGCAGAAGGTAGAGCCGAATATCGATTGCTGATGCGCGGTGGCAACTGGCAGCCGGAAAAAGTGCTGGCTGCTCAGAATTTTCTTAAACAAAAAATGAAGGCGCAAAACAATCATAAGCGCGATGCTGGTATTAGCAATTGGACAGAATTAGGCCCGCAAAATTACTCGGGAAGAGTAAGGGCAATTGCGGTTCATCCAACTGATCCGGATATTATATTTGTGGCAGGAGTAAGTGGTGGTTTGTTCAAATCGATAAATGCCGGTGGTAGTTGGACACCCATCGATGATTTTTTACCCAGCTTGTCTATTACCAGTATTTTGATTCATCCCAGTGGTCCGGACACGATGTACATTTCCACTGGAGAAGCCTTTAGTGTAAGTACGGCTCCAGGTGCCGGAATATTTAAATCAATTGATGGGGGAAATACCTGGAATTTAATCGAGGCTATGGATCCCAACAATCTCACCGGTTATTATTGGATTAATAAACTTATTTTTCATCCTGCTGATAAAACAATATTATTTGCTGCTGCCGGAGGTCCCAATGTTTCATCACCTACGTTGGGTTGTGGTGAAATTTATAAAATTACCGGTAGTGGCTCCGCTATTGTAGACCTGGGAGCCAGTAATATATGCCCTGGAGTAGCCCTGTCTGTTGCCGTTTCGTCAGCCGATCCGGATAAGATTTATGGCTGCTTTAATGGCGGACTGCTGGTCTCCGATAATGGCGGTGCCTCTTGGTCTTCCCAGAATGTTACCGACGGATTCCTGCCACAGCCTGGTAGAGTGGAAATTGCCATCGATCCCGCTAATCAGTCCAGAGTATATGCTCTTTGCGAGAATCCAGGTGAAATCTATGGTGTCTTGATGCATAGTACAACTGCCGGTGATTCCTGGTCTACGCTCAATCCGGTGATGGGTATTTTTGATCCAGGTACGGGAAAGAATCAAGGTTGGTATAATAATACCATTTGGGTGGATCCTACCAATGCGGATATCATCATTGTGGGAGGTGTAAATCTTTGGAGAAGTACTGATCGAGGTCTGCATTTTCTTCCCATTTCGGACCATGATGAATATTATAATGGTCTTTCTCCTCATGCTGACCAGCATATCATCGTAGCAGCAAGCGACTATGGACCATCTAACAAGAAGGTATATGTTGGCAATGATGGGGGTATTGCTTCCACAGATAACATTGCAACTGTTATCGGTACAACCGGATGGAATTTACTGAATAATAATTCGTTCGGAACAACCCAATTTTACGCCAGTGGTATTAATGGTCAGAGTCCAAACAAATTGATTGGAGGCAGTCAGGACAATGGAGTCATCATGTCTGTAGATGATGGAATGACCTGGACACATGAGATAGGTGGCGACGGAGGATATTGTGGCTTTTCTGAGCAGAACTCTTCTTTGATCTATGCATCTACTCAAAATGGAAAATTTTATGTCAATGGTCTGGGTGCGCTGGTGGGCTG
>JAGQWV010000819.1 GCA_020437045.1 Saprospiraceae bacterium
GTCTACCATTTGAAAGAATGGCAATGGCCTGATTACCAGAGAGTCATCGGTAAACGCCTTTCCAACCTGAATGATTTTTTGATGAATGAGCAAACTAGTGATTGCAAGTTGGAGTTCGATGTCTATCTTTCCCTGAAGGGCAGCAGCATGACGGACAACATTCCAAATCCTTAAACTACCTGCTCTTTCGTAAACTTCGGCCAATAGTTGACGTAAACTTACGTTCTGATTATTCAACTCGACTTCAAATTCAAGTGACTCTTTCGAAACCAGATTATCAATTAATTTTATCTGTTCATAAAGATTCGAACTGGTTCGGAGTCGCTCAACCAGGCGATTTATATTGTTCTCAACCTCAATGTCAAGTTCGATTTCATTACTGAGCGGTAGTCCATCTTCAGAAAACGCCAGATAGGTGGTCTTTTCTATCAATGATTCTCCATGAAGTGGTTCTACTTTCTCATCAGTAACTTCATCCAGATTTTCATACCGGGCATCTCTGGCCAAATTCTGAAAAGACGATACGTCGACAGGGACGTCTCCGATCATTCCAGAAGACAGATTATTGTATAAATCCTTAAAATCATCAATTCCTCTGGTGACCAGACTTTCTGTCAACATTATCGTTACCGTCGGGCGTTCTTGATACGGCCAATGTCTATGAATGTATGAAAGTTCATTTTTAAAACGCTCGACCAGAAAATTGGTGTCAAACGTCAGATAAAATTCCTTTTCAAGGAAGAATAATGATAAGCAGCAGTAGGTGTTTCCATGTTGCGAGATCAGACGACTAGTGGTTAAAGACTTTAACCTTCGAATAGGACGTCCACTCAATTTTAATTTTTCATTCTTTCCTATTTGATGATAGAGCTTTGCTACTTGTTCAGGCATGCAAGCGAAAGTATTCTTGGGTAATTCCTGTAGTGTTTGACACTCAATACCGTTTGATCTGAGCTTGGTTTTCAATTCTTTGGTTTCGGCCAGAAGCAATACCTGAATGCGTGTGTCATCAGGCTTTTTATATCGATGTAAGCCCACAGGATCCAGATCATCAGGTCTTATGAGGCCCTCATGAAGAAGACGCCCCAGATAATACAGGCTTTGTGCCCACACTAATGGTAAGTTCTTGTTAGATATTCGTTCCTGGCTATTTGGATTAAGTTTCTCTAGTTCTACTTTTTCTATAGGGACCATATACAGTTCGGGAAGCAGCTTTTGATCATTTTGACTGACCATCACCCGGTTGAGTTTCTTAAGGAATTTAGTAACACTTTTTTCATCATCCTTAAAAAGCGAATTAAGTAATTCGTAACAATAAAACAACGGCCATTGACATTCAATGTGCTCAAATTGCTTCAATTCCTCTTCATTATAAAAGTGACGAGTGGTATCTTCCAGAACGGTTTGGTGTCCATCCCGTAAGAAACGTATGTATCCATAATTTCCAGCGAGCTTACTACGAATCGCCTCGGAGACTTTAGTAACCAGGTGATCACTACGAACGGCAAATGCGGGGAATCCAATGACACTTAACAGGGCTGAATCAATTTCTTTAGTTACCGATTCTCTGGGCAATAGTGCAGAAAGAGTGATGTCCGATTGAGCCAGATTATCTGGTATCACGTGGATCAAAGTTTGTGCGGCACCATGTACACCTAACAGATTAAAGCCAGCCAGTGCTTGAAGTGCAGATTTGGCCATGCCCAGTGAACTGGCATTCAACTCGACATATCCAATATTACTTTTCTCTCCTCTTTCCCAAATACCATAGTCCGGTGTACGGTATGCCCGCTCGATGTAGTACACCAGGTTTTGCACAAAATCAACTTCTGTTGAATTAGTGATGATCGGTAGTCCGGATTTCACCATTTGAGTCAGAGCAATCATGAAAAGAGACGTTGCATCAATCTGTAAATGCCCCCATTCGTGATCCCCAACCACTACAGAACCGGTAGCGGTATCATATTTGGCATGCAACGCATCATGTAATGCGAGGCTTGACTTAAATCGCTCCACCTTTTCACTCTGCAACATCATGGACCTTAGCAGACCCCGCATCAGGTTAATCGTTGCATGTTCCAATTCGAATTGTTCTGATGGAAGTCCTCCATTTTTCCTCATGGCTACAGACAGACCCCACACACACAAAATACTGTAAACATTGTCCCTCACCCATGCATCGGTGTAGTTGCCGTGCTCCGTGATTGCCGTACTGGCCGGTAATAATCCGGTGATGGGATTTTGCCGGGATATGACGATCTCTTGAATTTCGCGATAATACTTCAGTAACTTCTCCGAATCGGTCATCAACTTTCTAATTTGGTCGAATAAATCTAAGGATTGTCTTAGACAGGAAAGAACTATTAGACTTATATTAAAGAATTGTGCTTGGTAAAAATGAGCTAATTATGTTATGCCTAAAACGCTATTTAAGCTATTAAGTATTAAAAAAAAGCTACCCGGATGATCATTCCAGGCAGCTCAAACACAAAATCCGTAAGAAAGTTCTTTAGTCGTAGGGTAGTAATAAAGATGTTATCAAAGATAATGCCATTCATGTAATATTGCAACTATCTACATTTATTAATTAGAAAAAGTTTTAGAAAGTGTAAGTTCCTATCCATTCTCCAAGAGTTAAAATATCATTGTTTATGAGGCTGAATAGCTATCTGATCCAAGATCTTCATCCCAGAAACCTGGTTGTTATTTCAAGAATGATCCGTATCTCTTTCTAAAAGGTTAGTGGGACACAAAATTGATCCAGTTTTTGAAAGAACAAAGATCTGAGCTGTTGGAGTCCTGAACCGTTTACACCTCGGATTTTCCGTCCATCCATCACCGATATCGGGGTTAATTCTCCCATACTGCCTGTGCAAAAAACTTCATCGGCAGCATAAAATTCGGTAGGTGAACAATTCTTTTCCACGACTTCAATACCGTTTTCTTTGCAAATTTCAATCACTAATCCTCTTGTAATGCCATGCAAGCATGCATCAGCATGTGGAGTGAACACTGTTCCATGCTTTATGTAAAAAATATTGGTATCATTGAGTTCACTGGCAAATCCATGTACATCAAGCATTAAAGCAGCATCAACTCCGGCCAGATTTGCCTGAATCTTTGCTAAAATATTATTGATAAGATTATTGTGGTGAATTTTTGAATCCAGATGATTGGGAGAGTTGCGACGTACAGAAGAAGTGATCACGTTGATTCCTCCCTCGTTATCATACACCGGAGGCTTCCATTCAGCTAATACAATGAGACATGGGCCAAACTGGTTTAGTCTGGGGTCCATGCCAGAAGTGATCTTTTCACCCCTGGTTAAGGTCAATCGGATATGTGCATCCTGTCTCATGCCATTAGCACGCAACGTTTCCATAATGCTGGATTTGACAAAATCCAGATCGGGCAAAGGATCGAAAGCCATAGCCTGAGCAGATTCGCATAATCTTTCCAAATGTCTGTTCAGCATAAAAATTCCCTGTGGATAGACTCGTATGCCTTCCCACACCGCATCTCCACCCTGAACAACAGAATCAAAGACAGAAACTTTTGCTTCTTCCCTGGGAACCAGGCGATCTTTCACGAAGATCTGGATATCCTTATTTTTTGGATTGTATTTTTGCAGCATTTTCTGGATTAGTTATTGAATGTTTATATAAAAAACGATAGTGATCCCGGCTTTCCTTATAAAGGGGTTCCAAATAAGAGGGTAGGGGATCCTCGCTCGATGGTTGCTTCTCAAAGTGGGTCGAGCGGTGCACATGTTTGTACCAGTATGGTGCCCAAATTCCATCATAGTCCTTTTCGCCCGCAGGCCAACTTAGCATATTCTGTTGGAAATCAATTCCCAATGCTATGCATAGCGATCTAAGATGTACTTCCGGATTTGACAGTATATCGTTACTGTCTATTACCAATGGTGAGGTGGTACTATTTTTAGTATACCATTTAAAAAGTTTGGCTTGCCGTTCGATGCCAATATCCTGTGCCGTGGGTGTTTTGATCACTTTACTATAAGAAGTAATTATCCTCAGAGGATCTCGAATAAGAAAGACATTTTGAAACGTTGCAAATTTTTTGGCATCTAAAACCAGGAAATGAGAAGCCATGTTTTTGATAAACATATGAGAACTCCCGGAGGCATTGGCGAAAATCTGGTTCAGTACAGCGTCTTCCTCCAAAGGCAAGGATTTTTTAATCTCATTTTTTCCCGGATGGTCAAATTCAGTTTTTTCGAGATAGACTCCGTAGAATGGTTCATCAAGAAC
>JAGQWV010000820.1 GCA_020437045.1 Saprospiraceae bacterium
TAGGAACACAACCACTTAATCTTCTAATTCACTTTCAATGTTATTCAATTCTATACCAATAAGCATTGACTATGGTCATTTATCGCTATGATCATGGTCATATTAAAAAGGGTACTATTGCATGAATAATACCCTTATCTAACCATGATCCGTTAAAATTTCCTATCCCTGCAAAACGAGCAATGGAGCCTTCAAATGAAATAATTTTTCTTTTACTTTACTCCGGTGAAAAATATTAATCATCCACCCCCTGTCCCTATGCACCATGCAGAGTATATCGGCTGCATGTTCTTCACAAAATTGGTCAAGTGTATCAGAAACGCTATCATGCACGGGAATGGAATAAAAATTATAGTCCGTGTGATCGAGATATTCATCGAGGTTATGCAGATAATCGATCGGTTCCTCCTCCGGTTTGCGCACATGCACTATATGCAATGTACTACTGGCGTTTTTTCGAAGATCGATCAACGGCCGCAGTACTCCAGAACTACTGAAAAGATGATCGTCAATAGCCAAAACGATATTCGACATTTGTTCAAAAACATAATGATGTGGAATCACCATAATTGGTGTCGGAATGCTAAAAATCAAATCTTCGGTAAAACTTCCGACCGTCAGATCACGAACCGCAGTCAATCCTTTAGTACCTACGATCACCAAATCGTGCTTCATTTGTTTCAGATAAGGGGGTATGATGTCTAACGGATGGCCTTTAAATAAACTGGAACCCATTTTAACTCCATATTCCTCAACATAACTTCTCTCCAACTTCAATAACCGGTGCTGGATCGCATCTTCACCGCTTTCTTCATCTACCACCAAATGTTTTAAATCCGTAGATTCCGTAAAACAATGTGAGATTTCAATGATTTGGGCATTGATAGATTTACCAAATTGTACGGCATATCTAAGGGCATTTAAGGATGCTTCCGAAAAATCGATTGGACAAAAGATCTTCATTCCAGAATTTTTTAATGGTGGAGGAGATTGCGTTAGTGTTTGTTGTACAGGATTTTTAGTACTGTTCATATTAAATCTTTTTATACTCGAAAGCGTTCGATTTGTTTTGCATGTAAAACCAGCATGGGCACATCGCTATAAACTGCCATTTTTCTGGTCATACTGGTATGGAACAATTCTTTCCAAAAACCCCTTTCTTTTCGTTCCATGACCAGCAAGTCGATTTGATGACTTCCAAGATACTTCTGGATGCTTCCGGGAAAATCATCATCAAATAAAATGACTTCTTTCACATGCTCTTCATGCGATTCATGCGGTCGTTCTTTTTCACGTGTCATATACTCGCTCCCTTCTTCAAAGACATGCACGACATCAATATTTGCTTCGGAATTAGCGGTATAATACCTTATCGCATTGACCGCATCATCATACAAACCAAAATGATCGCTCGCAAAAAGAATTCGATCAAAATTGAGATCATGTGTATTTGGGGGTATCAATAAAATAGGACAGTCTGCATGTTTCACTACCCACAAAGATACAGACCCTAGTATCTCTTTGATCTTCTGCCCAGTACCCGAAGTACTCAACACCACCATAGATTCGGGCATCTCTTTGATCAGTTGCTGGAGTTCGTTGGTCACCATACCCGAGCGGAAAACTCTACTAATCTTTAATGATTTCCTATCCTCTTCGGTCAACGACTTTTCCAACTCATCCACAAATAAATCAAATCGAACTTCTACATCCTTTTGAAGATCCGGATCCACATAGAGCACACCTTCAGCAGGTACGACTACCGGTGCATAAACGTGAGCGATGACAAGTTCTGCCCCTAATTTACGGGCAATTTTAAATCCCTGATAAAAGGAATTCTTAGAATAGTCCGAAAAATCAACGGGCACGATGACTTGACGGACAAAATCTCTACGATTGTTTGACATAATTTGACTGATTACTTTCTTTACAAATAAATTAACATCATTTTCTTCTCTGTATATTAGATTGAGATCTCCGATCTTTACACAGGGTAGATGTGTGATACCCTCTTTTACAAATTCAGATGGATCATCAATTTCCATCAGGTCTGTTTCCACACCATTATTCACGATTTCTTTTTCCAGACGATATTTTAAATTGGCGGTGATAGAATTCTTTT
>JAGQWV010000821.1 GCA_020437045.1 Saprospiraceae bacterium
ACTGGAATGAACAACGCAAGACAGACATGCAGGCTATTAATAATGGCATGCAACAACTTGTGCAACTATTGCAGTTGCCACCTCAAGATCTGGCTCAATTCGTCAATAATACTCAGCAAAATTATTAACTATGAAATTTTGGATTACACAATTATTTGTAGTTGCCACAGTAATAGCAACTACCGGTCAGGATATTGACCAGGCTATGATGGATAAAGATCTTGAGGTAGCCGAAAATATATTAGCCACATTAATGAAACAGACAAATTCAAATGAATTCTATTTTCTAAATCGTGGTCAAAATGTCGAAGGAAAATATCTACCTAATTTCGGAGTAGTTTTTAATGTTTCCGGAAATCAATTTCAAATGCTCTATCTGAATAAGATGGATCAAGGAGAAGAAACTTCTGTTGAAGTTGCCGAGATGGATGATGAAGATCAACCTTCGAGCGGATTAGTCGAAGCCTTTAAAGATTTCTTAGCAGATTACGGAGGGATGATCCGACAATTAAAACCAGCGGATAAGATTTTAGTTAGGACGGAAAACTCCCGTGGTAATCGGGGAATGGCAGTAATCGGCAACGAAAAGAAAATCAAAATAAATAAGGGGATGAGCGCTGAATTGTCGAAGGAATATTTAGAAGCATACGATGCCGGTAAAATCTCCCGGGAGGAGTTATTAAGGAAAATCGAGATCAAAGAAAGCGCGGATGAAGCAAAAAGGGAGCCTGAGCTAGAAGTTTTTTCTTCAACGCTGGAGCGCCTCTACGAAATTGATTTGACAGATACTTATTACATGACCAATGCTCCCGATTATGAACGGATGGAAAAATTTGGAGTAACCTACTACCTGAAATTTTATTCTAGTACGGTGCATGATGATAATGACTATTCTTTGCCGACCGTATCGAAAAAACACATTAGTAAAGCGCAGAGAGATCAGATCGTTGAGGATATGTATCCGTTGTTTTTAGAAGAGCTCAAACAAAACCTCCTCGATTACGGAGTTATCCTTAAGAATTTGGATCCTAAAGAAATGGTTGTTCTACACATTAAACTGACCTCTTGCGAAGACTGTGATATGCCGGCTATTATTGACGTTTCCACCACTAAGTCGGTCATTGAAGATTATCGAAACGGCAGTCTTTCAAAGGAAAAGGCAATGTCAATGATCGAAGTAAAGGATGTCGGTGATTAATATCACCACCAGTTTTCGATTCTGCCTATACAGTTGACAAATTGATGACATTATTTGGAACTTTTGGAATTATATTCGTCTTCGTTTTGAATATGTTATCTAAGATTCACATCCTTACAGTTTCTCATAAAGAGTTACCTCTTGACAAGGTGACGGATTATGCTGTTGCCCACCATAATGAGGAGCAACTGCGAGATCATCTCAAGACGCTGAAGGAACGAAATAATGTTGAAGAATTATTCTATCTGAGCACCTGCAATCGGGTGCTCTATCTTTTTGTCACCGGCAGCGAAGTAGATCGTCATATTCTCCAGTCTTTCTTTGGCCCTGCTGATCTGGCCCCTGTTCAATATTATACCGGAGCAGAAGCTGTCTTTTATCTGTTTCAGGTGGCATCATCAATTCATAGCATGGTCTTGGGAGAACGTGAGATAATCACTCAGCTCCGTACTGCTTATGAACAACAAAAAGATTGGGACCTTCCCGGAGATACCATACGATTGTTGGTTCAGCAAACCGTCAGAGCGGCCAAAAAAGTTTATAGGTCAACCAAGATTGGTGAAAAGCCAGTTTCCGTAGTTTCCCTGGCAGTAAAGACTTTGCTGGAGTTTAAAATCAATAGTAACACACCGATCATACTTGTAGGTGCAGGATCGACTAACCAGTTGGTGGTCAGGCACCTGACAAAAAAAGGTTTTAATAAAATTAGTGTTTACAACCGCACCATTAAGAAAGCCAAATCTTTAGGGGAAAATTTGATTGGCAAAACGGGTTCACTAGAAGACTTGATTGATCATGATGAGGACTTTGGTTGTGTGATTGCTTGTACAGGGGCACACCGGCCGGTCGTGACGAAGGAAATAGCCGAAAAAATATCGAAAGGAAACATTGGCAAAAAAATATGGATTGATCTGGGATTACCATCGGATATCGATGCCGAGATTCACACCCAATTTGCGGATCGGGTCATAAACCTAAAAGCCTTACAAGGTCTGGCTAAAGCCAATTTGAGCATCAGAGCAAAAGAAATAAAAACAGCAAATTTACTCCTTGAAGAAGCTTTGCATGAATTTAGAAAATTAATGCATCAACGCTTGATAGAGAAGGCTTTTGAGAAAATACCTTCTGAAATAAAAGATATCAAGGAAAAAGCTATTACCGAAGTTTTTAAAAAAGATCTTGCCTCGCTGGATGTACAAACTCAGGACGTGATATCACGAATGATGAATTACATGGAGAAAAAGTGCATCAGTGTCCCTATGAAAGTAGCAAGAGAAGTGTCTATCTAAGAGGCCATTAAAATACTAGCGTAATCTTTGTTAGTTGGACACAAATAGTAAAAGAAGTGTAATTTAGGAGGAAACAGATGACAAATGAAGCCTCTGATCTTACTGGTGTCTTGCCTACTTCCCACTGTTATTTTATCCCAAAATTTTGATGATGTTATCATAAAGACCACCAAGGTTACAGACCACATATATATGTTGGAAGGCTCGGGTGGAAATATTGGGGTTTCTATCGGAGCTGATGGTGCCCTGATGATCGACAGTCAATATGCTCCTCTCAGTGATAGAATAAAAAATGCTATTGCAGAATTAACAGAACAGCCTATCCAAATGCTGGTAAATACCCACTGGCATGGAGATCATGTAGGCGGAAATGAAAATTTTGCCCGTTTGGGTGCCATGATTTTTGCTCATGACAATGTAAAGGAACGGATGAGTAAAACGCAATTAATGCGTTTTTTTACTAAGGAGATACCACCAGCTCCCGAAATTGCCCGCCCGGTGGTTACATTTTCTGACAAGATGAGCATAAAATGCCATGGTGAATACTTGCTAATGATTCATGTAGATAGTGCACATACAGACGGTGACGCGTTGGTTTACTTTCCCGAATCAGATGTATTGCATATGGGCGATACTTATTTTAACGGGCGATACCCATTTATTGATCTTTCGTCGGGTGGGTCTATTGATGGGGTAATTGCAGCAGCCGAAAAAGCAATTTTTCTAACGGGAGAGAATACGAAAATCATTCCCGGCCATGGAGCGCTATCCAATAAAGAGGAACTTATTCAG
>JAGQWV010000822.1 GCA_020437045.1 Saprospiraceae bacterium
TTGGAGGGGGCAGAAATACGGTCGAATATTTCAAATCCTTCCGGTTCCACTGAAAGAATTTTTTCTTTACTGCTTCCTATAATAATTTTACCATCATTTAATTCTTCTATACTGAAATTGGCCGTTAAAAGGGGATAATTCTGCACAGACCAGTTATCAAATATTTTAGGCGTTAATTTGAGTAGGTCACCTTCGGTGGCAATCCAAAAATTCCCCTCGTGGTCGAGCAGTAAATCTTTAAAGTAAAGATCTTGAGCGTCTGAAAAATCATAAATCGATTTTATTCCCCCAGCATCTAATCGGATAAGATCCATAGCACTGAGAAAATAAAAGGCAGTGTCAGTCACATGCGAAATATAGGTAGCTGGGGTGATGATCTGAGAGAAATGATTTTTTGTACCAAAAAACAATCCCGTGCTTTCCGACCCCCAATAAATGCTATCGCGATTTATGGCCACGATCTCTGAAACCAGAACTTTCTGTGAATGATCCTCCCAATAGACTTCAAGCCTACCTTGAGCAAGCATTAGTAACTGATTGTCTGATCCAATCCAAATGTCACCATGCAAATAACCAAATATATTCCAAACCCGGCTATTTTGAACAATTCGTTTCCACTCTACCGCTTCTACCAGAGGCTCTATGCTCACCTTCTGACCTTCCAACATGCTCTTACGTTGGCCTGGGGACAATGCACAGGGTATAAAGAGCAGACCTCCTACCAGAAGTTGATCATCCTTATCAATATGCAGGGAGGTGATATTTTCGCTAATCTGATCCACCTTGGAGAGTTGTCCCTGGTAGTAATAGTATAATCCCTTAGAGCCTCCAGCCCAGATCACTCCTCTCTTATCCTGGACGATTACATTGATCTCGGAAATACTCCGACCCTGAGTGAACGTGAAGTTGGAAAAATCGATGCCATCAAATCTACTCAGCCCTGCCTTAGTTCCTAACCAGAGAAAGCCGCGAACATCCTGAAAAATACAGTTAATATCAGTGGAGACTAAATCATATTTTTCCGCAACATGCTCAAGATCATAAGTCCTGACATCCTGTGCATACCCGTGATTGTCAAAGCTCAATAAAACTGAGACAATCAAAAGAAGAATAACTTTCAGGTGGTGCATTATACGTATTTGAAAACGGTGTATTTTTATTTCGCAATAAATATCTTCTGGTCATACCATTCCTTTACTGCCTGGACAGGACTTCATCCAGGTTAAGAATGACCGAACAAAGTGCAGCATACGAAGCTTGTTCGATAATATCAAGTTCATTATTCTGAGGATATTCACCTACATGCAATAAGGCAATTGCCTCCTGACGATTCTGGCTAAATTTGCTCTGCAGACTGGCTAGCCTGCTTTCCAGAATTTCTTTTTCCTGCTTTTGTGGATATCGCGCCGTTGCTAGTCGAAAGGCGAGATCTATCCGGTCGGAATCCTGATCTCTGGCCAACATAATCCTTTCCGCCATGACTCGAGACGCTTCGACATAGGTGATATCATTGAGCGTCGTTAAAGCATGAAGAGGCGTATTGGTACGCAGTGGTTTTACTTCGCAAGTCTGACGAGCAGCATTATCAAAGAGCATCGTCGGTCCTACAATACGACGCCAAAAGACATAGAGGGTCCGACGGTATAGCTTTGCCCCATGATCCTGATCATACTTCTTAAACCCAAAGGTAGCTTCCTCCCATATTCCGGGGGGTTGATAAGGTTTCACGGGCGGTCCACCAATACTATCATTGATCAGTCCACTGATGTCAAGTGCCTGATCACGTAACATCCAGGATGGCCATCGGTAGCGTGTAGCATGTGAAAGCCACTTATTTTCAGGATCTTTTTCCAATTGTTCATGAGTAACCTGACTTGATTGACGGTACGTGGCACTCATCACTATCTTTTTGAGCAAATCTTTGACGTTCCAACCCGATTCTTTGATGTACACAGCCAGCCAGTCTAGAAGTTCGGGATGCGTAGGCCGTGCACCCTGGACTCCAAAATCTCCAGGTGTTTTCACCAATCCTACACCAAAAATTGCCTGCCAAAAACGATTGACCGTAACGCGGGCCGTCAATGGATGTGTATCGCTAAACAACCATTGAGCTAAAGCCAGGCGATCTTTTGCTACAGTTCCATCCATAGATGGAAGTGCTGCTGGGGTTTCTGCAGTTACTGTTTCTCCTCTTTTATCGTAAATCCCCCGCTCCAGGATATAGCTAGTGCGTGGACGTTCAAGTTGGTCCATCACCATGACCTGAAGATTTTCCGCCGTCATCCTGTCTTTATCTCCGATAAGCGAACGAAACGCTTTCAATTTCTCATAGTACTCAGGGTCCCGACTCTTAAAATGGTCACTCAATAATCTCAAATAGTAGGGATTACGTTTTATGGGATCAAACCCCAATGCGAAAAGATTATCACCGTTTAAATCGGCGGCCTCTTCCGATTCTGCCGCCGTGAGTCCATCCTTCCTGGGAAACTTTTCCCGCTCGAATTCAGATAGTTCCTGGTTTTTATCTTCGATGAGTTTTTCTATTTTTCTCACTTCGATCTGATCAATCGTATCGCTAAGATCCAATACCGGTTTTATCCTGCCATTATAGCCAATACCCTCCTCGGAAGTTTGATTAAAGAAATCTGACATTTGATAATATTCCTTCTGCGAAATGGGATCAAATTTGTGATCATGACAACGACA
>JAGQWV010000823.1 GCA_020437045.1 Saprospiraceae bacterium
TGCTCCACGGTGATTTTGCCTCGCAGCCGTAGTCACCATTACGGTGAGAAGAAAAATCGCCGGAGCCTGCCCTGAACATGTTGAAGGGTACCTGATTTTGCAGGCATTTTGGCTCGTAATAGAAAATCTAATGCAGATTCTCGGTTAAAAATGCAGCAAAGAGCGTAAACAGGTCGCCGTTCTTTGCGTACCTGTTTACTTTTTTTTTCGTCTGAAGAGAATTATTTAATGACGGTTTAACCCGATTCTGGTTCATAAACAGAGAGGTATTAGAGTTCTCTTATCCAGATATTTCGAAAAGCCGTAGGATTATTGTGATCTTGCAACCTAAGCGGACCTTTGCCGTGTTGGTTTACTTTAGGAAGACCGATATAAGGGGTTGTACCCTGGATTTTGGTGTGGTCCTGTATCAAAACACCATTGTGTAAAACGGTAATATAAGGAGGTGTTTCATACTCGTGGCCACTGTTAAAGGTGGGGGCATGATAAATGATATCATAGGTTTGCCATTCACCAGGTCCTTTGGAAGCATTAACCAGAGGCATGGTTTGTTTGTAAATGGACCCTGCCTGGCCATTGCTATAGGTCCGGTTGTTATAGCTGTCCAGAACCTGTAATTCGTACACACCTTGCAGGAAGATTCCACTATTACCTCGTCCCTGACTTTCACCAACAACCTCGGCAGGTGTACGCCATTCGATATGAATCTGACAGCTGCCAAATTTTTGCTTGGTATAAATATCGCCGGCACCTTTTTGAGCAATCATAGCTCCGTCTTCCAGTTTCCATTTCACCGAAGAGGCATCCTCATGCTGCCAGTTGGAAAATGACGAGCCATCAAAAAGTATAATGGCGTCGGATGGAGCGCTGCCGTTCATTCCCGGAGTTATCACTTCCGGCTCCGGTTGCCAAACTTCAGTTTCTTCAGGTTTCATCTCTTGAGCTGATGACCGGCCAAGAGCATAAAAAGATAAAATTAGTATTAGTAAAGATCGCATGACAGTTTTTTTTGAGCTGCTGAATATAGAAGAATTGATGCAAAGTTTTGATTTATCATTCAACCTTTTTGGACATGACCCTTGAGAGAAGCAACATGGAAGAGAGGCTCTCTGGTTCCTATTTTTTTCATGTGAGGTTGCGTTTACGCACATATCTCCTTGTTACATCGTGTCTTCAATTTTTAAGGCTTGGGGATTCTTATTATTTTGAAACCATTGTCAGATTTCATCAGCCTTTTTTGCTGATATGGATAAATTTAGCATGAGGTACCAAGACATTATCATAATCACCGTTGTGTTGCTTTCCTTAAACTCAATGGGGTATGGGCAGAAGGACGTGAAGATCAAAGTCACAAAAGATGATCAGTTGATATTCCCAAGATCAGATTATCAACTTAAAATCATCGATGCCCGTCAGGATACCACTTATTTGGGTTTTATTCTTAGAGGCCTTAATTATGGAAAACACAATGTTAATTTCAAGAAGCCTGTATCGAAAGCGCTGCAAGAAATGGTAAAATCCAGTCATCATTCGGAACACGCACCTGTATTATACCTAAAACTTCTGAAGTTGGAAGCATCCCAATATATTACAAGTGGAGTTGTTTCTCATTGTGAGATAGTGGCTGATTTGCTTGTCGATGATCATGAAAAGCTAAGTTTGGTCGGCCAAAAATCTTATGTATTATCAAGAAGGGGAAATAAATCTGTCAGAACACTTAAGGATGGTTTGATTCAATTAGTGCAGAGAACACTCATTGATTTTAGTCTCGATACCATTCAAAGGCCTGAATTCATGGTGAAGAGAACGGATTTAAGAAGCCCGGGAAATTATCTCGAACTTAAATATGCCATTGAAGATTCGAACGGACCACTAAAAAAAGGCCTTTATCAGAGTGTTATTGATTTTCGGAATAACGATCCCACCGTACAGGAAGATTTTGTAGCTGATTGGAGTCCTATTGCAACTCGGGAAAATCTGCAGGTGAAAATAAAATCAAAAATAGACGGAAAGATCATCAGAGATATTTGGGGTTTTAGCGATGGTCGGAATTGTTTTTATAATCTGGGTGATAAATATCATTTGCTTGAGTTTTCAGAGAAAAGAGATACCTTCAAATTTAAGGTTGATGTCAAATCTTTAAGTAGCATACCTGGGGTCGTGGGAGGGATTTTTGGGGGTGTTTTGGGAGCCCTGGTAGGGCAGGCTTTAAATTCTTTAACCGCACAAAAATCTTCCCTGGATTTTCAGATCGATCTGACGACCGGTAATTTGATATTGATGCAGAATAAATCTCAGTTAGAGCATAAAGATTTTCAGTTAATTATTTTTAGAAATTCAAAACCTAAATTCAAAGATTCATACGTCGTTTATGCCAATGATGAAAACATAGGAGTGTTAGATGTATCGCGGTCAATGGTTTCTATAAAGATTCCAGCTCTTCACGATAGTATTAAAATTTCGTTAACTCGCCAATCAGACGATACAGCCATCGTACGCAAAGAAATGGTCACTGATGATTTATTTTTTATCGTCGAAGAAAAAAAAGAACTATTTAAATTGCGGAGACTGGATAGAAAACAGTCTTCATATCACAGG
>JAGQWV010000824.1 GCA_020437045.1 Saprospiraceae bacterium
CCTAATCGGATACGGAAAAATGGGAAAAACGATTGAAAAGATCGCCGAGCATAGAGGCCATGAGATTAAGTGGAAAATTGATGTAGATCAGGAAACCAAGTTAACAGATCTGGACGCAACCGTCGATGTTGCTATCGAATTTACACGGCCTGAATCTGCCGTGGAGAATATCCGATATTGTCTTGACAAAAAGATCCCCATTGTAAGCGGTACCACTGGATGGCTGAAGGAATTCGATAAGGTCCGTCAACTCTGTCTGGCCCGTGAAGCTGCTTTTTTCTACGCATCAAATTATAGCATTGGTGTAAACATATTTTTTGCTCTTAATAAATATCTTGCTCAGATCATGGATAGCTTCTCCGGCTATGAAGCATCCATTAAAGAAATTCATCATACCCAAAAATTGGATGCTCCCAGCGGCACAGCAATAACCCTAGCAGAAGGGATTTTGGAAAAACTATCCAGAAAAAACAGCTGGATAAATCAATTGGGATCCGCGGACCAATTATCGATCATAAGTGAGCGCATTGATGACGACCCTGGCACCCATATCATCTCCTACGAATCTGATATTGACTACTTGAAAATTGAACATCATGCAAAGTCACGTCAGGGTTTTGCCTTGGGAGCAGTTTTAGCGGCCGAATGGATTGTGGGAAAAACCGGATGCTTTGGAATGGATGACATGCTATCACTCTGATCACCATCAAGTAGGAGGTGTGAAACTGAATATTTGCACACAAAAAAGACCTGCTTCAAATTGTGAAGCAGGTCTAACCTCTTAAATTGTCTTAACTATTTTATGAAACTCGTTGAACGATTATTTCTTATCGTCCACCTCTTCAAATTCTACATCAGTCACATCTTCTGCTTCATTGCCTCCACCTGATGTTCCATCGGCAGAACCGTCAGCAGTTGGACCACTTCCTGCCCCAGCCTCCTGTTGTGCCTGATAAATATCCTGACTGGCACTGGCCCAGGCATCGTTCAACTTCTTACTGGTGGCATCGATCGCTGCCAAATCCTGGCTCTTATGAGCGGCTTTTAGATCATTTAACGCTGACTCGATAGACGATTTCTTGTCTGCTGGTACTTTATCACCAAACTCCGAGAGTTGCTTCTCTGTTTGGAATATCAAGGTGTCAGCAGCATTGATCTTATCCGCTTTTTCTCTTGCCGCCTTATCCGCATCGGCATTTGCTGAAGCTTCAGACTTCATTCGTTCGATTTCCTCTTTCGATAATCCCGTAGATGCTTCAATTCTTATCTTCTGTTCTTTACCGGTTCCTTTATCCTTTGCATGGACATTTAAAATACCGTTGGCATCTATATCAAATGTAACTTCGATCTGAGGTACCCCCCTTGGTGATGGTGGAATTCCATCAAGGATGAATCTTCCCACTGTGCGGTTATCAGTAGCCATCGGGCGTTCACCCTGAAGGATATGAATCTCAACACTTGGCTGATTGTCTGCTGCTGTAGAGTAAGTCTTTGATTTCTTGGTTGGAATCGTTGAATTCGCTTCGATAACGACGTCAAAAACTCCACCCATCGTCTCGATACCTAAAGATAGAGGGGTTACGTCCAGCAACAATACATCTTGTACATCTCCACTTAAAACACCACCTTGAATGGCAGCGCCAATAGCGACGACCTCATCTGGATTTACACTTCGATTTGGTTTTTT
>JAGQWV010000825.1 GCA_020437045.1 Saprospiraceae bacterium
GTTGCCAGTGTAAAAATGAAATTAAATCAAAAGTTTACGATCGAGCAGATAGAAATCGAAGGGAACTTGTCAATAAGTGATCGCTACTTAAAACACATTATCGCTATCGATGAAGGGCAACCCTTTAATAAGCAAGAAATCATTGCCATTAAAGACCGGTTAAATTCAATCAGCTTTTTGACTTACAAAAAAGATCCGGTCGTCGATTTTTTGGGCAACAGCGCTACAGTACATCTTTTTCTCGACAAGAAGAATGCAAATCGATTTGACATCCTATTGGGACTGCAACCCACCGGAGTGGGTGACCAGCGACGATTCCGGTTGACAGGAAACGTCAATATTGACCTTGCCAATCAATTTGGTGCAGGAGAAATATTTCACCTAAACTACAAAAACCTAATGCCCGCAACCCAGGATCTGGACCTAAGCCTAAATTATCCCTTTATATTCGATTGGTCATTCGGTACAGAATTAAATTTCAACCTGTATAAACGTGATTCCTCCTATATAGATATAGGATATCAGGCAGGCATACATTACTTTCTAAATACAAATGACTATGTTCAATTTTTTGTAGAAAACCAAAGCACCAAATTACTTACGATCGATACCAATCGTATACTCCGTACCCACCAGCTTCCCGAGTTTTTGGATGTAAGACAAAAACTATTGGGAACAACACTTCATTTTGAAAAATTAAATTACCGGTTGAATCCAAGAAAAGGATATGACATTACCCTACGACTAAGTGCAGGCACAAAAAACATAAAAAAAAATCAGACGATCATTTCGATAAAAGATCCTTTCGATACGGAGTTTAATTTCAATGATCTTTATGAAAACATCAAATTAAATAGCTTCCAATTTAGAAGCAGCGTCGCCATTCATAAATACCTACCGGTGTTCAGGAGCAGTGCCATAAAGTTTTCGATGAATTCCGGGTTAATTTCTTCCGGGCAGAAAATGTTTGACAATGAATTATTCCGGATCGGTGGCACTAAATTATTAAGAGGATTTAATGAAGAATCTATTTTTGCAAATTTTTATTCAATACTGACCACAGAATATCGTTTGCTATTCAATCAGAACAGCAATCTTTTTATCTTTTGGGATCTTGGCTATTATGAAAAAAACACTCTATCTGGACGTATCATCGACCAACCAATGGGATTCGGTACAGGGTTAAACCTGGAGACTAAAGTCGGCATCTTTACGATTACTTATGCCTTGGGAAAGCAGAACGAAAACCCTATAAGCTTCCGGCAAGGCAGGATTCATTTCGGGATGATCAGCCAATTCTAGATCGCTACCTAGGGAATGATCATATGATTACCATTCAAACAAAAAACCTTTTGGCAAAGTCAAATGATAAAATATTCATATTAACGTTAATTATACTATATTTGTAAACCATTTTCATAACATTAAATTCAAGTATCAATGAGTAAGTTAGATGAGAAAGTAGCACTTTACTCCCAAACATTAACCAAATTGGGTCAAAAGGTAGACGAAACACTGCTTCGGGCAGTTACCAAAGGTTGCGGACCATCTATTTATACGAAAGATGGAGAAACAGTTTCTGCATCAGACAAAGCCGAAGTCGAGCGTGTGAAGAAGAACTTCATGGAGAAAAAGCTTGGCATGGCCGCTAAAGACCTTGATGCTGGTTTTGATTATGCCGTAGATATTATCGGAAAATCAAACCGAAACAAATATCGGGCAGTAATGTACTACCTGATCGTCAAGAAGTTCAAGAAAGAATCTGTCTACGCCTGATCCTATCTTACTCAATAACCAAATGAAAACGGAGGAGTGGTATTGTACCGCTCCTTTTTTTTTGTTTGAGATACTTCCATACCCGGTACAGCAAAATATCTTTACGTAGATTGTATCCTCCACTCCCCGATTTGGCAAGTGTGGTTCTTCATCTCAGATCTATTTGGAATAAAGCATAGAATCTATTCATTACGTATAGATTTTACCGGATTTTGTAAGGCGGCTTTTAAACACTGGAGGCCCACCGTCAAAATTGCTACCATCATAGCCACCAAAGATCCCAAGCCAAAAATCCACCATGTAAGCTCAATCCGGTAGGCAAAGTCTCCTAACCATTGGCTCGAAAAATAATAGGCAACCGGTATGGCAAGTAAAAACGAAAAGAATATTAAGACAACAAATTCCCTGGTAAAAAGGGAAACAATTCCTCCCACACTGGAACCAAGAACTTTGCGGATACTGATTTCCTTTTCTCTTCTCTTTAAGGAAAAAGTTGTTAGTCCAAATAATCCAAGACAAGCAATTAAAAGGGCCATCAGGGTTAGTGATAAAATTCCCTTGCTCATAATTTCTTCCTGTTCGGCAAACCCGGCAAATGTCTCATCTATGAAGGCGTATTGTACTGCGAATTCAGGATTAAATTTATTCCATAATTCATTGACTTCTTTGAGAAAATTAGCTCTCGACTGGGAATCCGACTTTCCTTTCAATCGCAACACTAAAATATTTGCCCGGGGATCATACTTTAGTACGACCGGCTGGATGCCGGATTTCAAACTCTCGATATGAAAATCACTAACCACTCCAATCACCCTTATATTATTGGAAATATCAGCCCCAATCGCATTTCCCAAACCAAGAGCCGCTTTGGCGGATTCATTGATAATTGCCACGGTGGAATCCCCATATTCTTTTCGAATAAAATCTTCTCCTTCCAGAAGACGGATACCCATTGTTCTTAGAAAATTTTCATCTACAGGCAACACCCGTAGGGGTATGGAATATTCCATCTCTGGTGTCATGAACGATGACTGATAAAGGTTGGTACTACCCGGAAGGCTCTGAGCAAAACTACTGCTACTGACCATCGGATTGGCTGCCAATTCTTTACGAAATGTCTCTGCGGAATTTCCCAAACTACTCAGGTTTTCAAAGACCAGCAATCCATCCTTATTAAAACCCAAATCTTTTTGATTTAGAAACTTTAATTGACTAAAAATGACCATAGACCCACATAGAAGGGCGGTAGTTATGGCAAACTGAATCACCACCAACGCACTTCGAAAACGAAAACCTTTAGCGATACTTCCCGTATTTTTCAATAGCCCCTGTGGTGGTATTGCACTCAAATAAATCGAGGGATATGCAGAAGCAAATAAACCAATTAACACCGTAAAAGCAACACATCCGAGGTAATACTGCGCACCTAAATAATTATCCAACAAAAGTGCACTCCCGGTCCAATAAGAAAATAATTTTAAGAGGGCATTTAAAAAAACAATAGCCAAAATAGCCACGAAAGCGGATTCTATCATGGACTCACCAATAAATTGTTTTACCAGTTGACTCCGATGAACTCCAAGCGATTTTTTTATTCCGATTTCTCTATTTCGGATATAGGATCTGGCTGTTGTCAAATTAATATAGTTGGCAATCGCCACTAACAGAATCAGCAAACCTATCAGGGCCAGTCCTTTGACTTTCTGGAGGTTTCCTCCAGGTGCCATTTCAAAATTTAGGGAGGACTTTAGATGAATGTCCGTGACCGGAGTGATGATAAAGCGATAGGCATCTGATTTCTTTATCCATTCATCATAGGTTAGACCTGATCCTTTAGCATATTTGTCAAATATTTCGTTTCTACGGATGCTCTCTAACTCACCAAGAAAAACAGGATAATCCTCTTTCCTATCCAGTTTAAAATACGTATAAAATCCGGCAGAATACCATGATGCCTCTCCAGCCAAAAATGGTTTTACCGGTATAAAAAGATCACCGATCAGATGGGTATATGTAGAGGATTTATCGATAACTCCGGAGATAAAATATTGTCTTAATTCACCAGCAACAGGGATCTCCAGCTCCCGGCCAACGACGTGATCTTCGCCAAACCACTTCAAGGCAAGATCCCGGCTAATGACAGCCCGGTCCGGTAGAGCCATAAGCGCATTAGATTCACCCTGAACAACCGGAAAATCAAATAAACTAAAAAATGCAGAGTCGCAACCAACCAGTATGGTTTCTAACTTCCGTCCGTCATCCTGTAATTCAATCTTCCCCCGGACACTTACCCTGGAAAACGATTCGACCACATTACTATGCAAGTCGAGATATTCGGGTAAATACTCCGGTCCGACGGCAAATCCCCCCATGTTCATAAAATCCACGCCTACACGATAGATCTTTCCGGCATCCTTAAATGACTTGTCATAAGAGAATTCCTGCCAGGCATAGCTGAGACCAAGATAGGCACTGGCAATTCCCAGCGCCAACCCACAAAGATTAATGGCAGAAATTAAGGGACTTCGAAAAAACCGGCGAAAAACCAATTTAAACTGATTTAATATCATGGGTTGATAGCTATTTGAATAATATAATCCAACTTATAAATAAAAAAGATAATGATGCCATGCAGAAAAACACCAACATTGGAAATCAACACCTATGCCAAGGATCTTTAATATTTGATTATCAGACTGATACACAAAATGCTTTTCTTCTTTAATTGTACACTTGCGGACAGCATTGTCCATTTTCGAACAATAATTATCATCTGCAATGCATAGGTTGGATATCTTTACCACACCTATATGTGACAAAAGGCACTAATAAATAGGAGCACAACCCACAGTCTTGGCCATTTCGATTTTTTTTGATAAAAATGTCCGGAAACCCATGAAATAGACAGCAAACCAAGACTATTAATAATTTGATTTCACTCTATTTATATTGAGATTCTTTATCTTCAACATCTTGCTTTTTTTAAAATTTTCACAATATGTTAAACAGAAAAATTACTTTATCCGAAAACGAAATACCTACCCACTGGTACAATATAATAGCCGATATGCCTAACAAACCTCTGCCACCACTTCATCCGGGCACAAAAGAACCCATCGGGCCGGAAGCTTTGGCCCC
>JAGQWV010000826.1 GCA_020437045.1 Saprospiraceae bacterium
TCGACGCCGCCTACGCCGGCACGGCCCTACTGCTGCCCGAACAGCGCTGGATGAGCGAGGGCATGGAACTGGCCGACAGCTTTGTTTTCAATCCCCACAAGTGGCTGTTCACCAATTTTGACTGTACTGCCTACTTTGTCCAAAGAGCAGACTTGTTAATTCGGACGTTTGAAATTCTACCTGAATATCTCAAAACAAAATCGCGAGGTCAGGTTAATGATTACCGGGATTGGGGTATCCAATTGGGCCGTCGTTTTCGCGCACTGAAATTATGGTTGGTATTGCGAAGTTATGGGCTGCAAGGAGTGCGTGAAAAGATGAGAAACCAAATTAAATTGAGTCAAAAATTGGTAGCTTGGATTATTAATCATCAGCATCTGGAACTTATGTCGACTCCCATTTTAAATTTCTGCAGTTTTAGAATAAATCCATCCGGAAAAGAAATGTCGCAGTCTCAACTGAATGATTTAAATGAAGAATTCTTGCATATAATAAATAGTGGCGGGGAAGTCTTTCTTTCACACACGAAAGTGGAGGATAAATTTGTGATCCGGGTGGTCATGGGACAAACTTATTTTGCAGAAAAAGATTTGAAGAAATTGATAAAGGTTTTATCAACGCAGATGGATCGCACCTTAGGAGGGCGTTGAAATACTCAGTTTGAGGCTGAAGCCGTCAACCCTTGATTTTTGACGAGGCGAGACGAAGGATGATGCCGGGTGGTAACTGACTGAGGATCAACGAAATCTAAAGCGACGAGAACGGTTCATCTACCTTCGTGTGAAATAATATTGTTTTAATGTCAGCGCAAAATGGGTATTTCCACACCCTCCTAAACACGGTTTAACGGATGGTTTCATCTCCTCAAGCACATTTTTTATTTGATCAGGATCATGCAGTTATAAAATAGATGTCATTACGTTAGGTGTTGTCTTAGTTTAAATTTAGATTTTTAAGTACAGTAATGAGTAGTCTTCTCGTGATGGTTATGGGCTTGCCGGGAGTAGGGAAATCATACTTTGCCCGGACCCTGGCAAGGGACATGAATGCAGTGCATCTAAATAGTGACATCGTCCGTAAACAACTATTAGATACACCTGGCTATTCAGAATCGGAAAAATCAATGATTTATCATGAATTATTCAGGTTGGTCCGGGAACAACTTGTGCGTAATAATAAAGTGATTGTCGACGCCACTTTTTCTAAATCCGTACATCGTAAAGCATATGAAGATTTGATTCGGGACCTGGATGGCAAACTTTCTATTATCAGAATTATAGCACCAGAAGCATTAGTCAAAGATAGGTTAGCTAAAAAAAGACCTGACAGTGATGCTGATTATTTTGTTTACCAAAAATTGAAAAATGAATACGATGAAATTGTGGTGCCGCATCTCGTTTTGGATTCCGGAAGACAGGATATTACACAAATGATTGCACTGGCGAAAAACTACGTGACTAGCAACTAAAAAAGAGATGACCATTCAGGAGTTAATTAATAAACATAAGCCTGAAACACTAATCGATGGTGAAAGGATAAGTGAAATTGTAGAGACGCATATCTCATGGGTATTACTAGGTGATCTATTTGTCTATAAAGTCAAGAAACCGGTTAAAATGAGTTTTCTTGATTTTTCAACTTTGGAGTTAAGGGAGCATTTCTGCAATCGGGAAGTCGAACTTAATCAGCGGCTCGCACCGGCTATTTATTTGGGGGTCATTTCGCTTACCGAAAATTCTTTCAGTGACGAGGGTGAAAGGGGGCGGATCATCGACTACGCTGTAAAAATGAAACGTTTACCCAATGATTTGGAAATGCGTAGAATGTTAAGAGATGGTTCAGTGACTGCTGACCAGATGATGCGTATAGCCAGGATAATTTCTACTTTCCACCAGTCGGCAGAGCGGATCATTGATAAGGTTACGACGGCCGATTTGTTCGATGATTTCAAAGATATTTCTCAAATTAAAAACTTCACTGAAAAACAATTGGGCAGTGAGGCGGTCGAACAATTGCATAATGTTGTCAAGATAGCAGAAACCTTTACTACAAAATATCGTAAACAAATTGATCAGCGATCGCATGCCGGAATGGTTCGGGATGTTCATGGGGACCTGCACTCGGGTAATATATTTTTGACGGACCCTCCGATAATTTTTGATTGTATCGAATTTAACGATCATTTTCGGCAGATTGACATGCTCAATGAGATCGCCTTCTTCTGCATGGATCTTGAATTTTATGGACAGGCAGATCTCTCCCAATTATTTGTAGCAGAATATATTCGCCTTTTGGATTTGCCATATGATGCTTTTGAAAAAATGCTATTCCTCTTTTATAAATTCTACCGGGCTAATGTCAAGACAAAGATTAACGCTATTAAAGCTATACAGGAAAATTCGGGTCATCGCAACAAACACCGGGAGTCCCTTTTTTCTGCCTACTTTTCCTTAATGCTTAGGTATGGGGATCAACTCAGTGGCTTGATTTAAATGTTTGTTCTATGATATTCTTGAATAGTTCCATCCCTGTTATAATTAATTCGTCTGGAAAATCATAATTTTGATGATGTAATGGCGGTTGTTCTATACCTGCACCGAGTCCAAACATGGCCCCTTTATAATTTTGGGTAAATAGACCAAAATCCTCTCCAAATTTAAATGGAGTATCCAATGTCATATATTCTGTCTGAACCCGTTGACATGCTTTTTTGATGATTTCAACTGCTTCCTTATCGTTGTGGGTGGAGGAAAATTCCTCAAGAAAATTAATGCTTATTATGAGTTGGTGCCGTTTTTCAATTTTTCTGATCTCTTTGGTAAACTGGAGGATTAGATCTTCCAGGTGTTTCGATGTCCATGCTCGAAGGGTAAAATGCATTTCACCCTCACCCGCCGAAATTCCATAGGCTTTTTGCCCCAGACGATAAAAGACCGGTGTAATCAATTGAAAGTTTTCCGATGCTGGATGATTATAAGTGAGTCTTTCAGCGTATTGAATAATTTCAGAGATCGCCAGGGATGGATTTTTACCTTTTTCCGGTTCCGAAGCATGTGAAGTGACACCCTGTAGCCTGACTATCATACTGGATACAGCGGCAGTAAAAATACCTTCTTTACTTAGCACCTTTCCCAGAGGATATCCGGGTAGATTATGCAGGGCAAAAACAAAATCAGGATGAAGTTCAATAAATCGTGTATCCTGTAAAATTTTGGAGGCACCGGTTCCTGTTTCTTCGGCCGGTTGGAAAAGCAATACGATCTTACCACCCGGATAGTTAGCCTGGGAGAGGTAAGCTGCCAGTCCCAACAGTATGCTCATATGACCATCATGACCACATTTATGCGACACACCCGGGATTTTTGATTGGTACGTTAGCGTTAAGTGGCTTTCATCAATGGGTAAAGCATCTAATTCAGCTCGGAAAACCAGCGTTGAGCCGGAAGGACCGTAATCATAGGTCGCGATGATTCCATGTCCTCCTACACCTTCCGTGAGTTTGGAAGGATTATGATTATTTAGAAATTGGCTGATGAAAGTCGCTGTCTTCTCTTCCTGACCGGATACCTCCGCCAATTCATGCAGGATGTGTCTTAATTCGAACAACTTACTTTCGGACAAAATCATGATCTAAATATAAAAATTCAACCGCATCTCTTTTGTTCAGATGTGCGGTGGAAGCCCTGCGATAAATAATGTATCATCGTGATAAAAAATTTAGGTAGAACAAATATCACCCAGAGAGGGTGATATTTCAAAACTGAATTTCAGTTAAATTTACGTTCCTTATAAAGTTTGAAAAACCAAAAGTTAATGCGGACAAGTAGTGTTTTCAAGAGAATTACATTTTTATTCATAGTGGTACCTTTGATTGTCTTTTGTGCTGTCCAACTACCGGCACAGACCATTTATGTGAAAATAGGTGGTTCTGATGCCAATACCGGTGGTTCTTGGGGCCAGGCTTTTGCAACGATACAAAAGGCGCTGTCGGTAGCTGCATCAGGAGATGATATTTGGGTGGCGCAGGGCACCTATTTTCCGGACGAAGGCCCCACTCAGGTAAATAATAGCAACCTGCAATCCTTTTACCTGAAAGCTGGAGTGAGCGTTTTTGGAGGTTTTGATGGCAGCGAAACCAATTTTTCGCAGAGAGACCCCATATCCAATATTACCATTCTTAGTGGTGAGATTCAAAATGACGGTGATGCGACCAACAATTCAATACATATCGTCACAGCCAGAGGAATGCTATCGGATGGTGCCAAGCTCAATGGTTTTTTGATTCAGGATGGCTATGCAAATAATGGTGGCGCCTTTTCGGAAGGGGCAGGTATTCGCATTGTCAGCAGTGCAGGAGTGGCTGTTACTCGCTGTGTTTTTCTGTCCAATTATGCTTCAACATTGGGAGGAGCCATGGCGATCGATAGTGGTTCTACTCCTATCATTAATCGCTGTGATTTTTACAACAATACCGTGTTGTCTTTAGGTGGGGGAGCAGTTGTGGTTAAGGAAGGAAGTTCACCGGTTTTTAATGCGTGTAGCTTTCGAGGCAATTTTGGATTGGGAGCAAGTGTTGGGGGTGGTGCTTCCTATATCAGTGGATCTTCCGCATTTTTTTACAGTTGCCTCTTTTCCGGAAATAATGCCCACACCGGAGGTGCGGTTTTTTGTAAAAATGATGACCCATCCACTTTTGATGGATGTACCTTTAGCGGAAATAAGGCAAACGCGAGTGGTGGTGCCGTATATAATGATCATACGGACACTGAATTTTACAATTCCATATTTTGGAACAATGAAGCATCTGGAAGTACCAGCACGAGTAGTGCTGTGTTTTTCAATCTGACATCATCTCCGCAATTCGGCTACTGCCTTTTTCCTGTGAATGTCACCGTTTCAGGCGTTGATCTTGGTAATAATCTGGCGGCCGATCCCTCGTTCATTCAGGGGATTGATCCTTCCGTTTCTCCTCAACTAGGCGGTGATTTTCATTTGGAGCAATGCTCTCCTGTCATTGATATGGGAGACAGTACGAATACGCAAGTTACTTTGGATGCTGGAGGACAAGATCGTATTGTGGGTGAAAACATAGATATCGGT
>JAGQWV010000827.1 GCA_020437045.1 Saprospiraceae bacterium
TTTCTGGATCAGAGTATCGCCCTGGCTAATCTGATCGAAGAAGAATTTAAGAATCACGGTCAGCGTGTGAGTCGCGGGGTAAAGCAAGCCGGTTTTTTGGTATTGCGTAATACCGTGATGCCCAGTGTACTAATCGAAGCAGGTTTTCTCAATAACAGTAAGGAGGAATCCATTCTGAGTTCTGAAGAAGGAAAAGACCGGACCGCCGCAGCCATATTCAATGCTTTTACCAAATACAAATTTGATATGGACAAAATGGCTGCTCATCAGTCGTCATCAAAAGTAGAGGCCATCCCAGCCAGTTATACCGAAACTAAAATTACCCAGGAACCTAAAAAGCAGGTAGATCCAAAGGTCGAAGAAGAGTCTGTAAATTACGTAGAAAGAGCCCGGAGGGAAATGGAACGCATGAAAAACAGTCAGTCTGCAACGACTAAACCCGAAGAAAAACAAGTGGCCAGCGTACCAGGTAAAGTAAATACCGCTCCCTCCAAAATTCAGCAACCAAAACAAAAAGCTGAACAAAAGGTCACGCCAGGCAAGCCGGCTGCAGAAGTAGCCAGTCATTCAGCAAATACAGAAACTCCTGGCAAAATTGTGCCCCGGGAGAAAAAACTGGAATATGCCGTTCAACTCTCAGCATCCAGCCATAAAATCCAGTCAGGGGGCGGAAAATGGGATAAAGTTGAAAATGTCCTCATCCGTTACGAAGACAACCTGTATAAGTATCAGGTAGGGACCATGGAATCATATGATGAAGCAAACAAAACCAAAGAAAAACTTAAGTCAATGGGATTTAAAGACTGCTTTGTTGTCGCCTATTTCAATGATCAGCCCATACAAATCAAAGAAGCACTGGCTATGGCCCGTTGATAAAATATTTAGTTTCTCGCGGCGATTCAACTTCTCGAGGGGCTTAATCAGGTATTAAACTTTTAGCATATTCGATTTATATTAATGATAGAGTGAGTCATTGTTGGGTGCATACGTCCAGTTTGCACCCATCATTTTTATAACTTAGCAGCCTTTATCGAACTATCGTCTAGATAGGTTGTTTAGAACCAGTATGCAGCCTAACAAACTATGAGCAAAGAAATCAAAATAGGCCTCCTGGCAGTAGTGGCGACCGGACTATTGATCTGGGGCTATAAATTTCTCCTGGGTACAAACATCCTGAAAAGGTCTAATACCTTTTATGTAGAATATGGCAATGTAGACAATCTGCAGATATCCGCCCCCATTTTTGTAAATGGTTTTAAAGTTGGTACGGTCAAAGATGTCTATATGAAGCCTGAGGACCTCAATCGGGTCATGGTTGTCCTGGATGTCGAACGGAGAATTAAACTTCCCCAAAATACGGTTGCTGAATTAGGCAACGCCGGTATGATGGGTGGCAAAATGATCAATCTCAGATATACGGGCAATTGCGATAGCGACTGCATCCAGAGTGGCAGTACGTTGCAGGGAAAGAGCCTGGGTTTTATCGAGTCTCTGGTGCAGCCTTCTGAGATTGACCTTTATATGGAATCTATAAAACACGGGATAGAAGGGGTCATTGATACCATCAATCAAACATTAGTCGAAGGAAATCCGGAAGAAGGCTTAGGCAAAACTATTGCTGACCTCCGCGTTGCCGTAGCTAATCTCAAAGGAATGACGATGCAAATGAACCAACTCTTTGCTAATTCTTCCAGTCATCTGGTCAGCGTCTTTAATAACCTCGAATCTGTGACCAATAATATCAAAGAAAATAATGAACAGATAAGTGGACTTCTAAAAAATGCCAATGATATCACTGCCCAACTTGCCAATGCAAGATTAGACACGACCTTGTTTAAAGCCAACAGAGCTCTCGGAAGCACCAATGATGCGATCGGCACCTTGGATGAAACCCTGGAGAAAGCAAATGCTACTTTTAAGGAACTGCAAACGCTACTCGCTTCTTTAAATGCCGGAAAGGGTACTATGGGCAGCCTTATGAAAGATCAGGAACTCTATGACAATCTCAACGTGATGTCGAAAAACTTAAATTACCTATTACAGGATGTTCGCTTGCATCCCAAACGCTACATTAATGTATCGGTATTTGGCAAAAAAAATAAACCCTATGATTATCCGGATATTGATCCGGCTTTTCCCATAGACACAACAACGTCCAATTAATTTATGGACATTTCTTTTAATCCGGCAGGAAGAATTTGACTCAAGAATCCTTCCTTTACGTCCCATAGAGTACAACCATATTTAAAATTTTTGCACAAAAAAAAGGACTTAATTCAAATCGAATCAAGTCCTCTTAAAAAATTGATAGATTAAACAATCCTTAGGAAAAATTCAGTGGATCTATTGTTTAATTAATTGGACATTTAAATCCAATCTTACCTGATCGCTGACAACTACTCCTCCTGCTTCCGTTACTGCGTTCCATTTTAATCCAAAATCTTTGCGGCTGACTTTGCCACTAATTTCAAATCCCGCCTTCGTCTGTCCATATGGATCGACTGCGGTGCCATTATACTCTAC
>JAGQWV010000828.1 GCA_020437045.1 Saprospiraceae bacterium
GGAGTACAAAATAATTATACTGTTTTTTGCGAATGCTGCACTAGTAGACCAACGCATCGATTATTGCCGTTAATTTAAATATCTTTTTGCGATTTCATTCGTTGCAAAGACTCGCTGTATCTACGGCTCCTCCTAGGCGCTAAGGATCTTATAAATTAATTCCTGCATCATGGCTTGTTCTGTAAAACTATCTCTCCCTACCCCCTTTGATTTAAGATCATAGATACGCAGTAGATGAATAATCTTTTCAGTTTGGCTCTTGGAAAAGGCTTGGGCAGCAGCCCGGTAATTTTTGACAAAAAAAGTATTCGAGAGGCCCAAACTCTTTTGCACCTCCCGATCTGGTGAATTTCTTAGAAATTGCATCAGATAAATCTTGGAGAAATAACTAAATAGCGTAGCTACCACTACAATCAGGGGATTGTTTTTGGGATTTGACATAAAATATTGGATGATGCGGTAAGCTTTCTCTTTATTTCGTGAAGCAAGCGCATCCTGT
This sequence comes from Saprospiraceae bacterium, assembly GCA_020437045.1. Taxonomy (GTDB): domain Bacteria; phylum Bacteroidota; class Bacteroidia; order Chitinophagales; family Saprospiraceae; genus JABDMH01. The sequence continues at coordinate 500 of JAGQWV010000828.1, forward strand.
AACTCAAAAACATTAAAATCTTTGCTTATACCAATGTACTTTTCAATATCATCCTTATTGACCTTATGGCCCTGAGGAAGATTTAATGCCAATTTTTCAATCTCATTAGCCACTTTCGATAACTCAGCCCCTAGATAATCACTGATCAAGGCTGCCTCTGCCGGTCCAATCTGAAAACCTTTACTCTCCAGATGGCTGGTGATCCACGCCGGCATCTGATTGTCGTACACTTTCTTTGATTCAAAAACTATCGCCTGGGTCTTTAGTAATTTTGCAAAAGAAGTCCGACCATCGATGTTTCCGTGCTTATAACAAATCACCAGAATGGTACTTGGAGAAGGATTCTTTACATAAGTTTCCAGTTCAGCCAGTTCCTTCATCGATTGCGCTTCTTTCAGAATAACCAACTGGTATTCAGACATCATAGGAAACCTTCTGGCATTGTCTACGACGGTTTTAAATTCTGTTTCTTTGCCATACAGGATCGTTAGATTGAAAGACCTTTCCGATTCATCCAAGACATGATCTTCAAAATAATCAGTGATCTGATCAATATAATAGGGTTCAGGTCCATGTAATAGATAGACGGGGTGAAACTGTCTTTTCTTCAAATCCTTAATCAGACTATCTGCTGTCAATGCGGGCTAATTTTTACTCTTTCGTTGATGATTTGCCAAATTGCATTTACCCATTGGGGATCGTCATTGAGGCTGGGCACAAGATCGATTTTTTCTCCACCGAGAGCAAGAAATTCTTCTTTATATTCAAAACCAACCTCAATGATGGTTTCCAGGCAATCCGCCACAAAGGCAGGGCTAAATACCAATAGACGCTTATCGCCGGCCTTGGCCCGCTCCTCCAGAATCACCGAAGTATAGGGTTGAGCCCAGGGATCTTTTCCCAGACGCGATTGAAAACAGGTCGTATATCGTTCTTCCGATAAATCCAGTGCTTTCGCAAGCGCCTGAGTGGTGGCATAACACTGGGCGCTGTAACAATGCCGATTACATTCGGTAATCTTTTGACAACAGTCTTCGGACTGAAGACAATGGCTGCAAGGATCAGCCTTGATCAGCTGACGTTGAGGTAACCCATGATAACTGAACAATATATGATCATAGCTTTCCAGGTCAAAAGCACGACCATGATCAGCAAATACCTTAATCATTGCCGGATGTTCGTAATAGTCCTCAATAAAGACTAGCGAAGGGATCACTTGCCTATCGCTAAAAACTTTCATCACTTCCTGAAATGCTGATCCGGTGGTGGCTGAAGCGTACTGGGGAAACAACGGGAACACAATGATTTCGTCCACCCTTTTATCCATTAACGAATTGACAGCGTCCTCGATAGAAGGATTTTGATAGCGCATCGCAATCTCCACCGGATATTGGTGATCGACCAATTCACATAGCATCTGCTTCACTTTTTCACCAAAGTGTTTCAGGGGTGATCCATCTTCGGTCCATAGTTGCTGGTATAGTTTAGTCGAGTTTTTTGCTCTTAAAGGCACAATGAGTCCTCTTACCAGTAGCTGTCTAGATAACCATGGCAAATCAATTACTCTTCCATCCGTAAGAAACTCTAATAAATACCGGTCTACATCCCGGCGTTTAGGTTCATCAGGAGATCCCAGGTTGATGAGGAGTATACCTTGTCGTCGCTTGCTCATACGCTGATCCGGTTGTTGCCCACAAGTATAAGGGTATCAGTGATGAAATAAGATTGAAGAGAAAAATTTTGACTTAAAAATGAGGGACTAATAGATGAATCGATTGATTCTATGCACTCATTCTGCCACTTTTGGATCATTCTTGATTACTTGACAGGCACAAATACATCCCAGGAGATTCATCAGAATAACTCATCAGTTCATCTACTTGACCAAAAGCAAAATATTCTGCAGTTCATATTGTATTTTAGTTCGAGCATGAGTACTACAAATATATCGGGAAAAGCCATTATTGCCCATGGTTCTGGAGTCTATTCCCTCGAAAATATTGACGTGTTTCCACCCCAGCACGATGAAGTCCTGGTCCAAATTAAGGCCTCGGGAATCTGCCATACCGACTACGACTCGGTCAATCATTGGCCCGCACCATTTATTGTAGGGCATGAGGGAGCCGGGATTGTGATCGAAACCGGAGCTGCTGTACAGCATCTGCAAAAAGGAGACCATGTAATTCTTAACTGGGCGATCCCTTGCGGCGAATGTTTTCAATGTAAAAATGGTCAGACCAACATTTGTGAAAGGAATTCTCCGGTGATCCATCATGGTAAGTATAATTCTGGTCATGCACCTCTGGAACGAACATTGTTTCAAAACAAAGGAATCTTGCGTTCCTTCAATCTGGGTACGATGTCTACTCATACGGTGGTAAAAGAAGCTGCTACCATCAAAATTAATCCAGATGTACCTTTTGCTTCAGCCTGCATTGTGGGGTGTGGAGTAATGACCGGAGTAGGTTCGGTCTGGAATACTGCAAAAGTAAAAGAAGGATCGAGTGTAGCGGTACTCGGAACCGGTGGGGTTGGCTTAAATATTATTCAGGGAGCAAAAATTGCGAAGGCCGGTAAAATTATTGCTATTGACATCAGCGAAAAACGTTTGCAGCTGGCTGCTCAATTTGGAGCCACTCACTTAATCAAGGTCTCCTCTTCGGACCCAAAATTAAAGGTGGCAAAGGAGGAGATATGGAAAATCACCGGAAGAGGCGCTGATTATGCCTTTGAGTGTACCGGTATTCCTCAACTTGGAGATGCTCCCCTTCGACTGATAAGAAATGCAGGCATGGCTGTGCAAGTCAGTGGAATTGAACAAGAGATTAATATCGATATGAATTTATTTGAATGGGATAAAATTTATTTAAATCCACTTTATGGAAAAAGTAATCCTGCCAATGATTTTCCCCGGATTATCCGGCATTATAAGGCTAAAGAATTAATGTTGGATGAATTGATTAGTAAAATTTATAATCCTGAGGAGCTCTCTATAGCATTCGATGATATGCTGAATGGACGGATCGCCAAAGGGGTAATCCAATTTTAAATAATTAATGGATGATTAATTTTGAACATAGTTCTATAACCAATCCGGCTTAC
>JAGQWV010000829.1 GCA_020437045.1 Saprospiraceae bacterium
TGCAGGAAAAACCATTTACCGACAAGGCACTATCGGCCTGGATCGAGCAGCAGAGCCTTCCCCAAATTTTTGACGCCGGCAATTGGATGAACGTACTGCGGGCAAGTCAAATTGGTAATGAGTTTCAAGTGAAATATATCATCAAAGGAGGTGGCAATGAATATCAGCGAATCGATGAGGTCAAAGCAACTGGCGCACCGCTCGTGGTACCGGTTAATTTTCCGGATGCCTATGATGTGGAAGATCCACTCGACGCCGAAAGAGTCACCTATGAAGATATGCTGCACTGGGAACTGGCTCCTACCAATCCGGGAGTCCTCGTGAAAAATGGGGTTAAAATCGCGATCACCGCTGATGGTCTGAAAAATCCAGGTGACTTGTTGGGCAATGTTCGCAAAGCCATCGAATATGGACTTGATCCCGTCGATGCGCTGAAAGCATTGACCTCCACTCCAGCGATGTTGATTGGAGCCGATCAACTTATTGGCAGTTTGAAACCAGGTCTTTTGGCAAATTTTCTGATAACTGATGGAGACATCTTTGAGGAGAAAACCAATATTGATGAAAACTGGATCCAGGGAAAACCCTTCCGGTTTAAAGATCTGGACACGGAAGATTATAGTGGTAATTATGATTTAAAAATCGGAAATGATCACTATCAGTTGATGATAGAAGGAGAAGCCGGAAAGAACAAAGCAAAAATCAAAGTAAACGACACGACCTCTATAGACGTAAATTCCCAATGGGAAAAAGATCTGGTTAATTACCAGTACAAACCGGGTAAGGAAAATGCCTTAGTGCGTCTTTCGGGCTGGAAAACCGAAAAAGGCTGGCAGGGTACCGGTCAAACCACTGATGGAACCTGGGTCGACTGGGTTGCCGAAAAAACCGGAGAAAATACGGCACCGGAAAAGATGAAAAAAAATGATCAAAAATCATCAGAACCGGAATTAGGCGCCGTGATATTTCCATTTACCGCTTACGGTACTACTCAATTACCCAGGCCAAAAGATATGTTGATCAGAAACACCACCGTATGGACTAATGAAGAGGATGGAGTCCTTAGCAATACGGATGTATTAATCCAGCAAGGTAAAATAGCCAAAATCGGAAAGAGTCTACCGGCAGGAAATGCGGAAGTCATCGATGGTAGCGGTAAACACTTAACGGCGGGCATTATTGATGAACATACCCATATAGCCGGGGGAGGTAATGATGGAGCTACTAATTCGTCGATGGTGAGAATCAGCGATCAGCTCAATTCGGAAGACATCAACATTTACCGGGCTCTGGCCGGAGGGGTAACGGCTGCTCAGGTATTGCACGGATCGGCCAATCCTATTGGCGGACAGTCAGCCCTGATCAAATTGCGCTGGGGGGTAGCACCTCTGGCATTAAAAATCAAAGGCGCCGATGAATTTATCAAATTCGCCCTGGGAGAAAATGTAAAAAGATCCAGTAATGATGCCTCCATCCGTTATCCCCAAACCCGGATGGGTGTAGAGCAGGTATATGTCGATGCCTTTACCAATGCCAGGGAATATGAAAAGGTCTGGAACACTTACGATGCGCTAAGTGCGACGGAAAAGCAAAAAGCAGAAAAACCGAGAAAAGATCTGGTGGAAGAGACCATGCTGGAAATTTTAAATAAGAAGCGTTTTATCACCTGTCATTCTTATGTGCAATCCGAAATAAATATGTTGATGAAAGTGGCAGACCGATTTGGGTTTAATATCAACACCTTTACGCATATTCTGGAAGGCTATAAAGTAGCCGACAAAATGAAGGAGCATGGAGTAGCCGCCTCCAGTTTTTCTGATTGGTGGAACTACAAATGGGAAGTGCGATATGCAATTCCTTACAATGCGGCAATACTGCACCGAGAGGGTGTCATCACCGCCATCAATAGCGATGATGCCAATATGGGCAGACGACTAAACCAGGAAGCTGCCAAATCGATTAAATACGGAGGGCTAACCGAAGAAGAAGCCCTGAAAATGGTCACTTTAAATCCGGCAAAAATGCTCCATCTTGACCACCGGATGGGAAGTATAAAAGTAGGTAAAGATGCTGATGTCGTACTATGGACAGATCATCCGCTTTCCGTGTATGCCAGAGCGGAAAAAACCATTGTGGATGGCACCGTATATTTTGATATCACGGACGACCAGCAACGCAGAAAAGATCTGCAACAGGACCGGATGCGAATAATCCAGAAAATGATTGGAGAAAAGAAAGGTGGAAGACCTACGCAAAAAGGCGGAAGCCGGGAGTCTATGTTGATTCACTGCGAAAGTCTTTTAGGCGTTGAAAGTTTTGAAAAGCATTAATCATCATTAAAGAAAGAATTTTATTCAGATGAAAAAATATATTTTAATTCAATTTATGTCGCTCCTGGTGTATACTGGATTTAGCCAGGTACCCACACCGGTCAGACCCCAGGCGACGCCGATTCTTCTAAAAGGAGCTACTGCTCATTTGGGTACCGGAGAGATAATCGAAAATTCAGCCATTGGTTTTGACAAGGGAAAAATCACAATGGTATCGACTGCTGCAGAAGCGGGCAATCCGGCTGGCTATGAAATCATAGATGTCACCGGAAAACAGATTTATCCTGGTTTTATCTTACCCAATTCCACTATTGGCTTGACCGAGGTATCGAGCATCCGGGCGATGCGCGATTTTAATGAAACCGGTTCGATTAATCCAAATGTCCGTTCGGTCATTTCTTACAATACAGATTCTGAAATTATTCCCACATTCAGATTTAATGGAATATTATTGGCAGAAAGCACTCCGCAGGGAGGTTTAATCCCAGGCACTTCCAGTGTCATGGAAATGGAAGGATGGAATTGGGAAGATGCGGTACACTCTCTGGATATTGGGGTGCATCTCAACTGGCCGGATAAATCCCGAAGGCAGTTTGATTTCAACACATTTACCGTAAGCTTTAAGCCCAATGAAAATTATGCCGAAGAAGTTGCAGGTTTAAAAAAGCATTTTACGGATGCCATGGCTTATGGAAAATTGTCTAAGCCGGAAAAAAACCTAAAAATGGAAGCTATGCAGGGACTATTTTCCGGAAAGCAGCGATTGTTTATTCACGCCAGTCAAGCCGATGAAATAATCGAAGCCATTACTTTCGCGGAAAATATGGGGGTAAAAAATATCACGTTGCTTACGGCGGAAGAAGCACTGCATGTAGCTGAATTTATCAAACAGCATCAAATACCGGTGATCATACCCCCCACGCACAGTTTACCTGCCCGGGCGGATGAACCCGTAGACCGGCCCTATGAGCTACCCTCCCTCTTAACTAAAGCGGGTCTTATCGTAGCCTTCTACCATGATGATGATTTAGCCAATGCGCGGAATTTGCCATTTTTTGCCGGTACAGCGGTGGCCTACGGCATGGACAAAGAAGAGGCCCTCAAGACCATTACGGCCAATGCAGCAAAAGCTTTGGGTATTGATCAGCGAGTAGGCACACTGGAA
>JAGQWV010000830.1 GCA_020437045.1 Saprospiraceae bacterium
AATCTTTCAAACTTCAATGACTACTTGCAAACGCTAATTAAAGCAAATCAGGGAGATTGAGGTTCTTGACCAGTCAGAAGATTTTTTATTGCGAAAACATTCCTTTGCCAGTATACGTTTGCTTTTTCAGCTGTTGGATTATATCCCACAGAATTCCATTAAACCTAAATCAGACTTTCCTTTCTGGGAAGTTCATGACATTGGTGATTTGGATAATATTTTCGACAGTCTCAAGGGAATGATGAAATTAGAGTAAAATAAAATGGTATTCCTGCTATTATCGACTATTAGATTTTTTGTGCCATCAGGAATCACTGAATATCGAGATGATCAAACTCTTTTTACCAATTTGTTCCGTGAGATTATAAGTCGGATATCGGCAAGAATATTTTTGCGGGTAGTAGATCAGTACGGTCGACACCTTGCACCATCTTACAAGCATGCGAAAAAGTGAAACTGAAAATATTGTTAAAAAGGCAAAGTGTCTCGGTTATAGTTTAATTTAAGTTAAGCTGTCCTTGTATCTCAGAAGGATGGACGGCCACCATGTATATCAGTAAAATTATTGGGTTTTACGATATTCAATATTTCTCAGCATTGTAGAGTCAACCTTTATCCTTTAAGATCACTAGTGCTTGCATGATTACCAAAATAACCACCATCATGGTGGCCAATACGATCGTGAAGGCTGTGGGAAGCCATGCTACGAAGACTAGCAGTAAAATCAGTGAGATAAAAATAATGACCGACTTTGGCAGCAGTTTTTTTAATTGAACTTTTGATATGCGGTCTTGATATTCCAAAGCTTGGCTTAATTTATCTTATCAACCCTTCGAACCACAAATTTGTTTCCGAGATTCATTAGAATTTGGAATTTAAAGAACTTTTGCGCCCGGATGAAGAAAATTCAGACTTCATCAAATTATCGACCTAACAACATTAAGAGAAACTCTGCAGATTTTTTTTGCAAGAATGATCACTCCGTTCCGTTTGAACGGAATTGTGGATGCCGTTATAAATAAAATAAAATCATCATCATTCAGAGGAATAAACCAGCAAATAATAGCAAGTAGGTCCAGCTAATGAAACTGTCAAATCAACCTAATTAAATGAGAATCAAATTTAGTTTTTCTTTTTCCCTTGAAAGGATTAGGTCAAGGGTCCGGGGTTAAACAATACCAGGTCATTGTAGAGGCCGAGCAGGTCCGTTGCAACTTTCTTTTTTCCACTAGCTACATCAAGGATTAAGTGGAAAAGGTCCCAACCAAGCTCTTCAACATTTTTTGTTCCCAAAGCAACAGGTCCTGCATCCAGATCAATCAGATCAAACCACCGATCGCTCAGTTTAGAGTTCGAACTTATCTTGATCACCGGTACTACGTTAAGCCCATAAGGCGTACCGCGTCCGGTGATAAATACATGCATATTCATTCCCGCTGCCAGTTGAAGGGTGCCACAGACAAAATCTCCTGCCGGTGTGGCTACAAAATTCAGACCTTTTGTGCGTATTTTTTCTCCCGGAGAAACTACATCCATAATGCTGGTAGTGCCAGATTTCACAATGGAACCCAGTGCCTTCTCCACAATGTTGCTGAGCCCTCCTCTCTTGTTGCCGGGAGTGGTATTCGCACTGTGATCAGCCTGTCCTCGTGTTAAATAGTCATCATACCACCTCATTTCCTCAATTAGCGCATTAGCAACTTGTTGTGTGGCCGCTCGCGGCAGTAGCAGATCGATGCCATCTCTAACCTCCGTGACCTCGGAAAACAGGACCGTTCCACCAGCCCGTACAATGAGGTCTGCCGCATAACCGGCGACAGGATTTCCTGTTAAACCCGAAAATGCATCACTACCCCCACATTGCAGACCTACGACCAGATCGGATGCCTCACATGTGACCCTTTCTCTGGTATTTAATTTCTTTAAATGACGTTCGGCAGTATCCATGATTCCTGCAACCATCGCACCAAACCCTTTAAAAGATTCATCCTGTAGATATACCACTGATGATCCGTTGTCCTTTGCATTTTCAGGCAGTAGTCGTTCCGGACGTAACTTTTCACACCCGAGTCCAATGATCATTATTTCATTGCCAAAATTTGGGTTTTGCGCTATGTGTTTTATAGTGCGTATTGGTATCATAGCAGCCGGAGTATTAATAGCCACGCCACAACCATAGCTATGATTAAAGGCGACTACGTCATCCACGTTAGGGTAATGGGGTAGTAATTCCCTTCTAATTTTAGCTTCAATATATTTAGTCATACCAGCCACACACTGTACACTAGTGCTGATGCCTAATATGTTTTTTGTTCCCACACTTCCATTATTATTTTTAAATCCTTGAAAAGTGTAGCCTTTAATTGGATTTAGAGGTTTTGGGGAGCTGGGTTTCCATTGCAGATCTTTTAATGAAGGTGGGTTTGGTCTGTCGATATTTTCCTCATTTACCCATGATCCTTTTGAAATATCCGTATTAGCAATTCCGATTTTATGACCATAACGCAAAATGCTATCACCTGCCAATAGATCTTCTAATGCCACTTTATGCCCCATGGGTATGTCATGTTGTAAAATGATTTCATTTATGATTGTGGTTCCTTTTGTCAATCCAAACGGATGGGTCACAATACCAACGTTATCAGATGGTGCGCACTTGATTAGAAAATTGGCCGGATTTTCTGACATAAGATCATTGTTTGTCAATGAATGCTTAAAAATACTGAATTGAGACTACACTGCTGAAGTCCGATGGTTTCAAAAAAGAATATTTGCACTTAGTTCAGTATGCCTTCATCAAAAATATTATGATTGGCATAAGAAAAAATGATTAGGCCATTCGATAGCAAATAATGGTGGATATCCACGGGAAATTCATCGAAGAAAATATTGAATCATTAATGAACCGTTTCTGCCACAAAAGCATGATCAATTTTTAGCAAAGTGGATCCATTTTCCGGCTTTAACCGAAACTGATCTTTGATCATCACTCTTCCTTTTCTTAATACCGCCCAGTATACCCCTGGTATTAATCCTCTGAAATCAACGGTATGATAAGAGATCTCGGCATCTTGAATTGACAAGGGGATTTGATAGAAAATATCTCCTTGTTCGGTCATAATCATCAACTCCCCAAAGCCACCGGCCGGTACTTTAAATAGTTGAATGGTCATTTTACCATTTAGGGTGCTGGGCAAAACTCTTAGACGACTTTCCTGTTTTGTCAACTCCACCAAAGCAGGGTCGGTCGATGTACACATCTCCATCACCAATTCTGCGCTTAATCCACTTTCACGACTAGCTATGTCAATCACTTTTTTACTGTCACTGATCAAATTGAAATTCAAATACCCATCCTGAAGATGGCGTTGAACAAAGTCCGTGATTTCAAAAGTAATAAAAGATGCATCCGTGATGGGTTTGCGATCGAGTAGTTGCTGGGGCGCCGGTTGGTTTTTCCAGTTAGTTTTCACTTCACTGATCTGTTCACCGACGCTAAAAAGTTCAAGATGATTTCCGCGGTCCTTCGAGGCGGTATAGACCTTCAGATAAGCTTTCTGCAGGTAATTGGCATCCAAATGATGTACTTCGTAAGATAAAAGCGCGGACATTTGTTTGTGTGCTGGCAAGCCTTTTACTTTAAGGATTGTTTCATTACCGTACGAAACGGTATCTTCTGCACTGGTAATGTAAGTGTCTGCAATAGGACTTTCCACAAAAACGGATTTTATGCAGTCATTTCGGTGTGGTGCCTGATCATGTGGGACCTGGCCCAACGCTTGAGTATTGCCGTTGGTCGTAACTAGGCAAATGAGTAAAATTGAAGAGGGATTCCATTTCATTTCAGGTCAGTTTTGATCGGTTAAACTGTTGCGCATCTGCTTTTCAGGGCAGATGTCACAGGATCGTCCTGTCTGAAAAATAGTCTCTGAATGGTGTAATCTGACTGCAAAATACCATTAAACTCCTATATAGACAATATTAAAATGTTAAAATCTAGATGGCTAACTTTTTGGAAATCATTATATTAAGCTAATAATAAGCTATGAGAGCAATTCAATACCAATCAAAAGAGCAGCCCCTGGCCTTGTCGCTTATAGATGATCCGGTAGCAGGCATAGATGAGGTCATTGTCAATTTAAAATATTCTGCCCTAAATCACCGGGATGTTTTCATCACCAAAGGGCTGTATCCAAATCTTCGTCCAGGCACGGTTTTGGGCTCTGATGGAGTTGGTGAATGGCAGGGGAAGGAATATCTGATCAACCCCAACATTGACTGGGGACCGGATCAACAACTGCCGGCCGACGAATATCATATTTTGGGTATGCCGGATGATGGTACTTTCGCAGAGAAGATCGCTATCCATCCCGATAGGTTGGTCAGGAAACCGGAGCATCTGACGTCCTCCCAGGCTGCAGCTTTGCCTCTTGCCGGTTTAACTGCTTACCGGGTTTTGTTTAGCCGTTGCCAATTGTCTGCTGAAGATCGTCTATTGGTCAACGGAATTGGCGGTGGTGTAGCTTTGTTTGTACTGCAATTTGCTCTTGCCATTGGTGCTGAAGTGTGGATCACCTCCAGTAGTCAGGAAAAAATCGACCGGGCCCGGGGAATCGGCGCTACCGGTGGAATCTTATATTCGGAAGATAATTGGCATAAATCATTAAAGAAAAATAGTGGAGGTTTTGATGTAATTATTGACAGTGCCGGTGGCGCAGGTTTTTCTCAACTAATTTCGACGGCCAACAAAGGGGCAAGAATTGGCATTTATGGGGGTTCCTGCGGACCTATTTTGAATCTAAGTCCCCAAGTTATATTTTGGAAACACCTCAATATTTTCGGTAGTACCATGGGTAGTGATCAGGACTTTACTGCCATGGTGGATTTCGTGGATCAATATACCATCGTGCCGGTTGTTGATTCTGTCTTCGCGCTCGCAGACTTTAAAAGGGGATTTGATAGAATGGATCACGGCCTGCAATTCGGTAAGATTGTTTTAGATAATAGGCGTTTGGATTGAAGGGGAATTAATGCATTTTAATAGCCGAATTTTGTCATTTTTATTAAAATTAAATTTTGGATGAACGTCAGTGAATAATGATCAAATCAATTAGTATTTATTTTATAAGCCTGATATTTTGTTCTTGTCTGACCTTGAAAAAAAATCAATTTGTTATTTATTTGGCAGGTGACTCGACGATGGCAGCAAAAGAGGAGAATCGACGTCCTGAGACGGGTTGGGGAGAACAACTATCCAGTTTTTTCGGACCGGAGGTACGTATCGAAAATCATGCAAAAAATGGTCGGTCATCTAAAAGCTTCATATACGAAGGGCTATGGGATTCTTTATATACCAAACTGGAAAAAGGTGATTTTGTGTTTATCCAATTTGGTCATAACGATAGCAGTAAAAGCAAAGGTGACAGGTACTCCAGTCCGGAAGAGTATCGTAAGAATTTAGTTAAGTATCTGTTGGACACTAGGGCCAAGCATGCTTCACCAATCCTTTTCACTCCGGTGGTCCGTCGTCGGTTTGATGAAAATGGACAATTTTATGATACACATGGTGTTTACCCTGATGTAGTAAGGAGCGTTGCCAAGGAATATAAGGTACCCCTTATTGATTTACAGCAGAAAACAGCGTTAATGTTAATAGAATTTGGAGAAACTCAGTCTAAAGAACTTTTTCTTTGGGTTGGCAAAGGTCATCCAAACTATCCCGATGGCGTTGAGGATAACACTCACTTTTCTCCAGTAGGTGCAAAAAAAATCGCTGATCTCACCATCGAGGAGATCCTCACACAAAAATTAAAAGTTCGTCGCTTTTTAAAAAAGGAATACCGATGACAAAATTTGGCAGAACTAGTGTTCCGTCAGGACATATAT
>JAGQWV010000831.1 GCA_020437045.1 Saprospiraceae bacterium
GTCTACCAATTCCACCACCCGGGCTCCGTCCGCCTTAGCTTAGTGCCAGGCGGTCAAATATTCTCGTCAAGGACAAAAAAGTCGATGATGTATTTTCAGCTTCTCCTTTCAAATTCTTTCCCTTATACATGTCTTTCATGTCTAAGGCGACATCAGCAAATGCTGCTGATTGGTTTGTTTGTATTACTTTATCCGTGAAACTAACAAAAAATGCCGGGCTAGACCAGGCACTGGAGTTAAATAACACGAATTACAATTCTTAGCGAAAGTAGATAAAAGCACTCCTTAAGGAGCAACCGATATCAACTTCTTAAGTTTGTACTTGGCTTTTAGAATCTCGTTGCGTCTCTCCACGGATGGCTTAGAAAAGTGCTTTCTATCACGCAATTCATTCATAACGCCAATGCGACGGTGTTTTTGCTTGTAACGCTTAAGGGCTCTCTCAATGGTTTCACCCTCTTTTACATTTATTATGATCATATATTTCAATAATTACGGCGCGCAAAGATATGCTATTCTTCAGATTCTGACAAGAAATAATTGCGGTTAGTTCCTATACTTTGGGTGAATAGATTTTGAACCTTTGTAGGCTGGTCCAAGGACTATCATTTCTCACCTTTGATTACAGATGCCCTTGTCGTCCGAATGTCCTTGATTATCACCTGTTTATACCGCTCTTCTTTCCATGCTGTCGTACTCCCGAAAGGATATCATACGATGACGCTCTTCATCATATAAATGATTGTAAATGCATTTGAGACTGTCTGTAAAGCTTAAGGTTGGGACATGTTTTTGGAGAATCGGATTTTCCCGGGCACATTGTTGCAGATTGTAATTGGGGATTTTAGAATTCAGATGATGAATATGGTGGTATCCGATGTTGCCTGTTAACCATTGAAATACTTTAGGCAACTTGTAGTACGAACTTCCTTTGATACTGGCAGCCAGATGATCCCATTGACCTTTCCAACGCATGTAGGTTTCTTCATGTTGATGCTGTACATAGAAGAACCAGAATGCTACCACCGCAAAGACAAAAATGATCGATAATTGAATAAAAAAGAATTCTTTCCATCCAAGTAAATATCCCAATCCCAGGTAAAGGCCGACAAGTACGGCATTATTTATTACCTGTGATTGCCGAATCTTTCCCCAACCCTTAAAGTGGAAAAATGGAAATCGATTGGAAATCGTAATGTAGAGTACCGGAGTGATGAGAAACATGAAGACCGGATGTCTGAAGATGCGGTATGCAAATCGCTTCCATCGCGAACTATTACGATATTCTTCTACGGTGAGGAAATTAATATCTCCTACATTCCTATGCTCCAACTGGCCTTGATGTCCATGGTGATAACTATGCACCCGAGACCAGTAGCGATAGGGTAAACTGGTGAAGAGACTGCAAGTGAAACCCAATAGATCGTTCCATTTCTTTCTTTTGAAAAAGGATTGATGTCCACAATCATGCTGAATAATAAAAAGCCGGGCAAGAAAAAAACCATTGACGATGGCCAGGGCAATTGTGATCCAAATGGACCAGTCCAGCGAAAAATACATCAACCCCCAAATAGCGATAAATGGCCCAAAAGTATTGATCACCTGAAGACTGGCTTTGTAGTGATCTGGCTTTGAATATTTCACGACAATCTTTTGCCAGCCTTGTAAATCCTTCCTTATTTCTTGTTCTAGCATTAATATAAATTTACAACATTTTGGCGATACTACTTTAAGGTTTATGGGCAGTGTCCTAAAACGTAGCTCTTCCTCCGCTAAGGTC
>JAGQWV010000832.1 GCA_020437045.1 Saprospiraceae bacterium
CGACCCCCTGGGTGTAAACCAGGTGCTCTGAACCAACTGAGCTATGCGCCCTAAATATCAAAAATCATATCCGCTTGCATTAAGCGGCCTGCAAATATAGAATCCCTCAGGGTTTATACCAAATTCTACCTCCATCTTTTTTTTAGTCCAGTGGAGAAACTAATTTTTATCTCAAATCAATCGAAAGATTTCTTGCCTTGTCCCTGATCGATTCCGGATTTGACACCATCGTAAGTCCGTGTAGTAAATATCGTTTGGCATCTGCTGGCTTACCCAACCGATGGTATAGATCGGCAAGACCAGTATATGCTTCCACATATTTGGGTTGCAGAGCCAATAAGGTCAAATAGGTCTTTACCGCTGCATCAGGTTGTCCCAAAGCTTCCTGACACTGAGCCTTATGCAGCAGCGCTGGACCATGATTATCTTTTAGAGACAAAACCTTGGTAAATGCCGTCAATGCTTCTTCATATTTTTCTTCGATAGCCATAGATTCAGACGTCTGGTCAGCCAAATTTTTGGCTATGGTTTGTAAGACAATACCCAAATTATAATAAGAATTGGCACTTTCCGGATTTGCTCGTGTGGCCTGCAGGAACGTCTCCAGCGCTGTATCGATCTCGCCGTTGCGAAATTCACAAACTCCCTTACTGATTAATGCCAATTCACTTTTGGGTTGTTGATCCAGAATAAATTCTGCAGTAGTTTTCGCTCCTTCATACTGATGTTGATTAATTTGAGCGGATAACAAATCATAGTATGGGGTGATTTCTTTCACCTGACTTTCCTGCATCTGCTGTTGAAGATATTCCATAGCTGAGGCATTATCGGGTATCGTACGAATGACCGGAGAGGCAAGATAAAGACCCTTCGAAGGTTCGTTCGGCTGAAAATCGCTATTCAGAAAGCGAATGGCATCGAAACTGCTACTCTTTTCCGAAAGCGGTTTTGTCCAATCTTCTGTTGGAGGTGAGCGTCTTATCCAGTGATCCGTAACCAGTACTTCTACCACATCCTGACTTCTTCGCAGAGGCATATGACAAGTCACACACTGATCCAAAGGCACATCACGATAGATCTCGCTCACCGGTTTTGCGTCATGCGCCTGATGACATTCCAGACATACTGACCGGAAATGATCTTGCTTTTCCTCTTCTGCTATTTTACGGTGTGGGTCATGACAGCTGACACAACCTAATTTTCCCCGGCTACCTTGATAACATTTGCTTTGATAGAGGCGATAGGCATGATGATTGATCTCGAAACGATCTTCCTGGCGTACATTCTTCTCTTCAATATCTACAAACACCTGATAATCGCGCAGACGTTCTCCTGCCATAAATGAATAATCGCCCCGGTCGTATTTCCTGACTCCCGTCAGAATGATCGTCGGTTGCAGATGACATTGATTACAAACATCATCTCTCCTACCTGGTGATAACTTACCGGGATTGACGATGCTTAAAAGGATACTATCTTGATCATCAGCCAGTGCTTTTTTAATATGTTTCTCACCCGGGCCGTGACATCGCTGGCACCCGATACCTTGTGGCATATTCCTGGAATAAATATCCGGATCCCATAAACGATCAGGAGTCTGCTCTTTCGGATATGCATTGTGGCAAAACATGCATTCCCGTTTCACTTGACGGGTGAGGTCCGGTCCTTTTTCCAGGGCAAATCCTGGTGCCATAGCCCAGGACCGGCTGTCCGAATACCAGGCTAACGGTAATTCATACATTTCACCATTTGTGGTTTGATAGAGATAGGTGCGTGACTTATTGCCAGACCCCATCACCCAGTCAATCTTACGTTCATGGAAATTAATCCGTTGCCCATTTGCATCTTTTTGAAACTGACTATAAAATAGCTGAGTGTCTCGTTTCTCAATTTTAAAGTACGTATGGCTGCGTTCGTGGTAGAACGGATCAGCAGCAAAGTCCTCTATGAATTGAATATTATTTGGATTTCGAAAGGATTGAGCCATACCAATTTCCTGGTAGGAATCGAAGATCTTTTGATGACAAATGGCACATAATTGATCGTCTACATAATTCCAGTCAGCGTCGATCTGCGCAACAACCGGATCCTCTTGCGATGAATC
>JAGQWV010000833.1 GCA_020437045.1 Saprospiraceae bacterium
TGTCCATCACGGTCAAATTTGATTTGAACGGGACGATTGCCGAACTGGTCGTTGATATCGATTTCCAGTAAACCGTGATCATTTTGTCTTGTCATGATCTTCATCTTAAGCGATAATTCGGTCTGTTCTTCAAAAACCCGGATTGCTCGGGCGTAGTCATAGGGATCCTTGTCTTTCAACTGCAATACCTGATTTCCTTCATGAGTGATCACTTCTATGGGGGCCCAGAGCGGAGCATAAACATTCCATTGATCAACGGTTCCACCAGGGTGCATATTTTCAAAATCATCATGCAATTCTCCCTCTATTTGATGCCGGATGGGCACCGGGATCCGGCTCACCCACATGTCCTCTTTATTCATGCTGTAAGTGATCCACATATCGTCTCCGGGAGGATTACCATTACCTTCCACAATGCCCCGGGTGTAACAAGGGCCATAATCTTTCCATCTCCCGAAAAAGCGACGTGGTGGTACCTCACCCTGGACAATCAACATATCATCAAAGACAATACCGTCATCACCCGAAATCACAGTGAGCGGATATCGATGTTCATCCATATTGATCGGATTATAACACAAGGCATAGCGATTATCATCTGTTTTTTGTCCCCAGACTTTGCCTCCGGCCATCACCAGGGTAGGGCACTGGGTAGGTTGGGAAAAGGTAGTGCCGCCATCAAAGGAAAGTGCGGCAAATGATCGCTTCCATAAAGCGACCACATTACCATCTTTTCGGTGATAGTAGGATAGGGCCTCTTTGGCCTCTGTCACTTTGTAAAATCCATCGACGCCATGGTCTTCGTCCCACCATTGCAAAGTGACTAATTTATTATTCAATAACTCATCACAGGCTTCGATAAAACCCTGGTCGGGTGCATTTTTATAAAAGGGATAGCTGGTATTTGTTTCATTCCAGTCCGTGTGACTGTCATAGCGGATGAAATAAATGGGACCAAGAGATTGATCTGCATAGATCTCCCGGACCACTCTGCCGATTCCCCCGGTGGTAAATGGATCCTCGGCATGCCCATAGAAGGCGAGCAGCAGTAGTCGATCGTTGGAAGTAATATAAAATCCCATGCGCTGGTGCATCATGTATCCCAGGGTACCTTCCGGCAGTTTGACGCCTTCCGGAGCCTGATAGGGGGGGAATATAATGCTAGGTTCGGACCAGTTCCTTCCATCTTCCGAGCTAATCAACAGGGTTTGACCGGGAGGGATATGCTCATATATTGGATTGCTGAGATAGTGTTGGTAGAATCTTCCCTTCCAATAAGCAAGGTTCGAGGCATGGTTATACGTCCAACCCGGATATTCACCAACGGGATTGATAGATTTGTTGGCTCTCATGGTTTGCCGGCTTTCTACACCAATGGCATAACGTAACCTTCCGTCATGTACCGATGGATCTACGGATTTGCCCCCGATGTAACGCACGGGTTCATAAATACTGCCGGTCTGGGCAGAAAGCGGTAAAACAGGTGCCAACAAAAGTAAATATGCGACCTGGTAGGTAATGAATTTCTTCTTCATATTGTAAATGCCTGATAAAGTAAGCATAATTATAAATATCCTCCGAAACTATATTATACTGGTGGGGTGGCTGAAAATCAGCTCATATTTTCTGTTTATAAGAAGGAGAATGACGGACCAGTCCGATCTGACGGAGAAAATCTCCTGTAAAGCGCTTCCAGGAAAATTTCTCTTTGGCTTTTTCAATATTCGTATATAATATCTGTTGGTTGCCATAATCCAGGAAGCGTTTAATGCCCTTTGCAATCAAAGTTGGATCTGGATCGGATATAAATCCATTAATGCCATCTTCAACGATTTCCGGAAGGCCGCCAACATTCGTTATTAGTACCGGTTTCAAATAATGTGATGCAATTTGAAATATCCCACTTTGTGATGCGGATCGATAAGGAAGCACTACTAAATCGGCAGCGCTGAAGTAAAATTTTACTTCCTCAGTTGGTATGTATTTGGAATGAATTATCACTTGATGTGTCAGTTCCAGTGACTCGATTAAGCGACGATATTTTTCTTCTTTCTCGTAAAACTCTCCTGCGATAATGAGGCGAAACTGATAATTCCTAAGGTTGGAATCGGCCATAGCTCTCAGCAAGAGATCCAGACCCTTATATTTTCTTACAAAACCAAAGAAAAGTAAATTGGTTATGTCCGATGTTAGTCCCAGGTGATTGATGGCTTCCTGACGGGGAACCAATGGACCATAATGATCGTACAGTGGGTGTATTAATTGGATAATGGGTTTATTAATACCGAAATTCCGGATTTCCTTTTTGACCTTTCCCGATAATACTAAAAAGTAATCCACCGGAGCTACAAAATACTTTGTAAAGCTTTGATCTCCCCATCTTCGTTCATGGGGCACCAGGTTATCGACCAGAGCAACGATTTTAGACTGATTGGATTTTTTTTTGATTAATCTCAGGATGGAACCCAATGAGGGGCCGAGGAAGGGAATCCAATAATGGCAAATAATTAAATCAGGATCATGAACCACAATTTCTTGGGCTACCTTGTACCAATTGGCTGGATTAATAGAATTTATTGAAGAATGAATATCAATGCCATTCCTGATCTGATCCATATCGAATTGGCTTTTACCAGGAAATAGAAAAGCGGGATACTGCAGTTTGAAAGTATAGATTATTGGATCAATCTGATTCAATTTCAGTTCATTAGCTAACCGCTGATTGAAAGCAGCCAGTCCACCTCGCAGGGGATAAGCAGGACCGATTATGACTACTTTTTTCATGTGGAGTTATGGAGTCGTGGTGCCCCGTAAACCGGGAATATTCATTCACTACGATTGCGAGGCAAAATCACCGTGGAGCACCTGATTCTACCCGCCTGCCAAAGTCTTGTTCGGTGGGCAGGTTAGCCTTTTGACTCTCATTGCGAAAACCCAACGCATAATCCCGGTTAAAGTAAAATTTATTTTAGAATTCGACATCAGTTTTCATCACTGGTCGAAAGATGCAGGGTATGATGATGAAGGAAAAATCCTCTGACCATCGACGATAATCAAATTGGATAATATAGTTATAAGCACGTGGGAATTTCAAGTAATATTAGTTGACAGCATGATGATTTTCTGAAGGATAACTTGCCTATTCCTTACTCTTTTCGTCAGCTGCCATTGGTAATGTCGTTCAGATAAGTTGCCAATTGCTGAGTTAGATTGCGAACAGAAAAGTCCTCGATATGATTATTCAGATTCCCTTTTAATACTCCAGATTGAAAGTCTTCGAAAAATTTAATCAGGATTTTTTGTATCCGCTCCGTATCGTCATATGCTGCGATCATCCCACTACCTGTTTTCTCTATGATTTCAGCTGCATCACTATCCGGAGGTCCGAGAATCAAGATAGGCCTTTGGACGGCCAGGTATTCGAATAGTTTTCCAGGCACCCGGCCCAAAATGTTATCTTGTTTATTTAGTAATAATAATAAGATTGGACTTTGTGCCATAATTTCCAGTGCCTGGTCTCGGGGTACACTGTCCTGTATGGTCGTAGCATCAAGCAGACCTTCCTCCGCAATGACTTTTTGTACAGAAACATCTATCTGGCCAATCAGATTGATTTTCAGAGCTGCCTGGAAATCTTTCAATTGATCTCCCATTTTGCGCAATACCCGAAAAAAAGTCTGTGGATTCCGATCATATCCAAGTGTTCCCAAGTGGGTGATCGTGAAACCTGGTAGCTGAGTATGCTTACTTTTTTCAAAATCTTGCGGATCGTATCCCCAAGGTATAACGGACACGTTTTTAGCACCAATCTCCTCCAGCTTCTGTTTCCAATGACGACTGACAATGGTTATTTTATCTGCCAGCCCAAACACTTCTTTTTCGAGACGGTGATGTTTCTGATCTGCCCATTTAGTGAGTGATAACTTCTGAAAATAATCCGCCTGTGTCCAGGGGTCCTGAAAATCGGCCAACCAGGGAATATTTAATTTTTTCTTCAGCTCTGTAGCAATCCGGGTATTGGTGTGCGGAGGGCCATCCGAAATGATGGCATCTACCGGATTTTTATCGAGATACTTTAAAAGGAAGTGTACGGAAGGTTTGATCCACCATGACCGGGCATCAGGAATGAAGAAATTACTTCGTACCCAGACCGAAAAATGGTGCATGCAGCCTACTTTGCCTGGTCGAACATAAAAGACATTGTTGACATTTGCATTTTTCGGAAGGTTATTTAGCACTTTATAGAAGGCGTAGGGCTCAATAATCTTCCTTCTTATTACTTGCACACCTTTGGGAATATCCTCATGATTGCTATTGTCGAGATTCGGATAATGCGCATCGGCAGCTGTATAAATGATGGGTTCCCAGCCAAATTCACGTAGATATTTTGTCCACTTCAGGCAACGTAAGACAGCGATATTTCCACTGGGAGGCCAGTGATACGAGATGATCAATACTTTCTTCAATTTTTTATTCAAGACCCTATTGATTACTAACTTCGGCCTGGTGTGTACTTTAAGAGAGACAAGATTGATAGTCCTAAAACATTCAGTAGCAATATAGCAAATTTGCTTTGTTAAGCATTTTTGACCTTATAAAGGAAGTCCATAATTGCATATTTTTGAATTGACAAATAAGATCTTTGTAATATTGAGATAATAGACTTCAGTATTATTATCAGGAAGCTAATTGGAGTTCAGTCATTTGATATGAAAGTAAGTGTGCTCATCAATAATTATAATAATGGCAGATTTATTCGTGAATGTTTGGAGAGCATTCAACATCAGGTTACTGATCATGAAATCGAAATAATAGTATATGATGATGGAAGTGCCGACCATTCGTTGATCGAAATCAAATCTTTTTCTGATGTTCAGTTGATTAATCGGCCTCACTATGGGAAAACCCCTATGCTCAATCAAGCCCATGCGATTGAGACATCTTTGGAATATTCCACTGGTGAATTGATTTTATTGCTTGATGGTGATGATTACTTCTTACCGCACAAGGTAGAAACGGTTGTTCAGGAATATCTTCAAGATCCATACGATCTGTTGGCGCATAGTTATTATCCTGAAAAGCCATTGATTCCGGATGTCAACATCGCAGACCTTACCTCTCGCTTTATTGTGGGCTATATTGCCACTACCAGTTGTCTGGTCGTGCATCGGGATTTCATATCCAGTGTGTTCCCGCTCGATCGAAGATTTGCCAGGATTTGGTTGGATACCCGCCTTCATATTCAAAGTATACTTAGAGGAAAACGTAAGATTATCCAGACGCCCTTAACTTTTTACCGTCGTCATCAGGACGCAAATTCAATAAAGCAAAGTTTCTTGCAGCGAAAACTGCTTGTGTGGGAAACAGGACGTTATTTCAATTATTATAGTCCCGATAAGATGAACTGGAGTAAAATACTGTCCTATAAGTTTTTAAGTAATCTGGGAGGTTGGTCCAGAATTTAAAAATCAATAAAAATCATTTTATTTCTGAAAGTCAAAGGCATCGACTCAACAACACGTTGGAATTGGGGTTCAAATTTTAGGAGAATATTGGCATATGAATAAACTTGCCGGCCCATCTCTACTGCATAAATTGCCGTGCTGCTGGTAGCGAGGTAAAAATCAGCTTTTGAGCTCATTGCGATATTTTCCAGTGAAATGCTTGGTTTTATTTCGTGGAAATCAATGTCTTTTTTATATCTTTTTATTAATGCTCTAATTAAATCAGGAGATTGGTTTTGCTCTAATTGCACCGGATGAAACTTGTAATGTACATCAAAGATCTGATTACTGACGAAATAGTGGAATAGGGCTTCCAAACCTTTTAATTCTGTTTCCATGGACAATTGTCCAAATTCGAAATACGGCCCCAGAACCAGCACATTTTTAAAGTTTGGTAACGCTGGATCATTATAAAAAGGCCACGGAATAATTTTCTTTTTAGATAAGGATGGAAACGAAAAATGTGTGATCGAAAAAGCGCCCAAATAGGGGCAAGCTCCTTTAAAAATTGCCGGTAACGCCGGTAATCTTCCATGGTAAAGAAGCTGGTAGATTAAACGAAGAAAAAATGTTTTCCATTTCTGGTTTACGGAGTGGGAGAGATCGACTACATCGGTATAACTAAGTACTCCTTCTTCCATCAGGTAAAAACCTTTACAAAATTGGTTACTGGTCAGGGTGTAGTATTTAAAATTTATCAGATGTGGTATAATGATCTGGAATTCACCAACTGGACGTAGCATCTTATCCAAATGCTTTATTGATTTCCGGTTTTGATTCCAGATTTTAAAGAATTTTCTCCATGTGGACCATCTTATGGAATCCATTTCAACGCCACTTATATCCATCATTGGTCCTGCTTCCTCGGGCATCGGAAAATTACGATCAATGACGAGCAGGACAGAATCCCTGCTCCAAGACTCCGTCGTTATGATCTCCTTTGCGACGGCAA
>JAGQWV010000834.1 GCA_020437045.1 Saprospiraceae bacterium
TTAAATCAGCGCCATTTAAATCAACTGCTTCTTGTTTTTCCGGGCAGAAGAGAAAATAAAAACTGATTAGTATTTCTCAATATCGTACTTTCCCTGAATTCTCTAAATCCCTGAGTCAAGATTCCGTTTATATTGGGCAATTTACAGATGATTATTTCCTGATATTGTATGCATATTGCAGCCAATCTTTTGTACGAATGCTAGACAATCTACCCATGAAAAGATCGACAATAAAAATTGCATTACCTTTTTTTGCAGTATTAGTTTTTACCCAGTGCCGGACACCTTTCCGGTCTTTGCAAACCCAATTTTTAAATGATGACTCATCCATGGTGTTGGTGGCAGCCCACCGCGCAGCCCATATCGTATATCCGGAAAATTCACTGCCGGCCATTCGCCAGGCAATTGACCTGGGAGTAGATATAGTCGAGCTCGATGTGCAGGTAAGCAAAGATGGTATTCCCGTTTTGATGCACGACCGGACCATCGATCGCACCACGACCGGCAGTGGAAAAATTCCTGATTATACCTTAGTAGAACTAAAAAGCTTACGATTGAGACATCACAATGGTGTGACGGATTATCAAATACCAACCCTGGAAGAAGCACTCCGGTTAGCCAGAAATAAAATACTGGTTGATGTGGATTTGAAAACAGGCACCCTCGAACCAATAGTGGAGGTAGTAAAAAAAACGCACACCATAGATCAGGTTTTCTTTTTTGATAATGATTATGACGCTTTACAATGGATTGAAACTGATAATC
This sequence comes from Saprospiraceae bacterium, assembly GCA_020437045.1. Classification (GTDB taxonomy): domain Bacteria; phylum Bacteroidota; class Bacteroidia; order Chitinophagales; family Saprospiraceae; genus JABDMH01. The sequence continues at coordinate 766 of JAGQWV010000834.1, forward strand.
CTGATCATATGCTGATGCCTCGAGTATATTCTCAGGAGATGGCAGATTCTGCATTGGTATTATTTGATCCGGAAGTAATCCATATTGACTTTGATTGCTATGATGAAAAAATGACAAAATCAATTAAAGCTGAACATGCCAGAATCTGGATCAATGCCCTGGGAGACGTGGATGAGGCTTTGGGTACGGATCAGGAAGATGCAGCCCTGGACAGAATTTTGCAATTTGGAGCAAATATTTTTCAGACGGATAAACCGGAGGTGTTAATCAGAGCTTTAGAAAAAAGAAATCGACGGGAGTGATTTAATGTAGCTTCAGCGAATCGAGAATATTTGGGCATAATTAAGTTGTTAATCATCCAGCAATCATGCATGGCATTCTATTCGCGTACATTTGCTTAAATTAGGGGACAAAAAAATCTTCGTAATTCGAAAATCGTCAATTCAATAATTCAAAAGATAATACTTCGTTATCTGAAAAGCCAAATTCATCAGTGGCAGAAACCTTAATGCTATGCAATCCGGGAGCTAGATTTGGTAGTTTAAATTCCCAGATGTGTCCTGATTTTTCCAGGTTTTTATAAGCATCTAGTTTATGTTCTTTATATAATCTTTCCATGTAGGGATCTACACGTTCCTGATAGATCATAGGCATCAAGGCTCCATCATCAATAGAAAGTTTTACCACGTCCCGTTCGCCACCGTCAAAGAAATTGACAATAACATAAGTGTCTTCACGAAGTTTACCCCGGTCCAGGCCGAGAGGGTATTTATTCAGAATGTCATCATCATCAGCATCTTTCAAGGGTGGGTCCAACAGGACACGTAGCCGGTCATTGGGATCTCCATCTGCGGAAATAAATTGCGGTTTAACTTCATTTTTTTGGAAATGCAGAAGATAAAATCCATTGGGATTTCCATCTTCCATAGTAGCATTGTTGACCCCACGATCGTCTCTCGGCCCTACTTTCCAACCAGCACCCCTTACTTCGGCAAGAGTGTGTGCAATAAATGGGCGACCATACCAGCCATGTTTATGGTCCACCTGGACCTTCCAGCTGTTACTTGTGTCATGTCCGGAAATGGTATATAGGTGGTTGAATCTTTTCAAAATTTCCAAAAGGTCTTTAAAATTAGTGGTATTAATTCCATCCGAAAAACTGTGATCACTGGCATAGGTGATGAGGGGTATGTGCGTGATAATGACAATTAAGTGATCGTCAGGTACATCGGCGAGATCATTTTTAATCCACGCTAATTGTTTTTCGTCGATATGACCGATATATCCGTTGCCTTTGCCCTGAAATCCCACATTGTTCAGCGCCAGAAAGTGTGCCATGCCATAATCGAAGGAATAATAGTCTGGACCAAAAACACTCTTATAGCTCTGGGTGGCATAAGTATAATTGGGGGATTCACCATTGATATCATGGTTGCCCGGTACATTCCAGATCGGAATACCAATTTTTGACATTAGAAGATTATGACGTTTGTAGAGTGCTAAATTATCATTGACCACGTCTCCGGCTACCAGACCAAAACTGGCCTCGTAGGGATTTTCAAACAAGATATCGATGATATCCTTTCGCATCATATCCAACTCCTCATTGTTGGTAGTTTGGGGGTCGGCAAATCCCATGGCTTTGAAATGACGGAAAGTATCGGTAGAAATAAGAGCAAAATTAATTTCATCGGGCAGTGGTCCGGTAGGATCGATCACCGGCCATTTCCATTTGGCAATGTCCGGCGTGCCCTCTGGATAATAATGATAATAGAATTGAGGCAATTGGACATCATTAGCCGGCACACTATAACCGGAAGGTTTGGTAATAAAAAGTGTGCTTTCCGGAGGTAATTTTATCGTGTATTTGCCCAGATGATCCGTTTTTATAACATCCCGGCCATTGGATACCTTAATACCTGCTAAACCGGATTCACCATCGTCATAAGTGCCATTTCCATTGGCATCGAGATAAACTTTACCTCTGGCGATCACTT
>JAGQWV010000835.1 GCA_020437045.1 Saprospiraceae bacterium
TTCCGAAAATACTATAGATCATATGTCTAAGCAAATAAATCGGAGAAATTTCATTTCTCAAACAGCTATGGCAGGGGGAGCAATGCTAATCAACCCGGCACAAAAAATCGTAAATCCGGCAATTAAAAATAAATTACCTAAGTGGAAAGGCTTTAATTTACTTGATTTTTTCTCACCAAATCCTTCTCCTTCTCGAGAAGGCACTAATGAGGAGTATTTGAAATGGATGACTGATTGGGGTTTTGATTTTGTCCGTATTCCCATGGCTTATCCTTCCTATATTAAATTTGATCGCAGCAAACCGTTACCGATCAAACATGTTTGCCGGTTTGACAAGAGAGCAGTTGATAAAGTGGATCAGTTGGTTTATCTGGCGCAGAAACATGGCCTTCATGTGAGTTTGAATTTGCATCGCGCTCCGGGATTTTGTGTCAATGCTGGTTTCGATGAGCCTTACAATTTGTGGAAAGATGATCAGGCAGTGGAGGATTTTTGCCGGCATTGGAAGTTTTGGGCAAAACGTTATAGAAATATATCTTCTGACAAGATCAGTTTTGATTTGCTTAATGAGCCATGTCTGCGGGAGGATATGAATGACCAGCATTCAAAAAGATCACCCGTACCGGGAGCGCTGTATCGTAATTTGGTGATTCGGGCTTCAGAAGCCATCCGGGGTCAGAATCCGAATCATTTGATCATTGCTGATGGGAATAATGTTGGTAGAGATGTAATTCCCGAAATTACAGATCTGGATGTTGCCCAAAGTTGCCGGGGCTATAATCCCGGAATTATCTCTCATTATAAAGCACCCTGGGTATTTAAAGCTGAACAAATGGATAGCTTGCCCGTGCCCAAATGGCCTGGTCAGGTGGGTGATCAATATCTGAGCAGGGCAATGTTGGAAGAGATGTATCAGCCATGGATTGAATTAGTGAAAAAGGGTGTTGGCGTTCATTGTGGTGAGTGTGGTTGTTGGAATAAGACTCCTCACGATGTTTTCTTAGCCTGGTTTAGCGATGTCCTGGATGTTTTGGGATCGCATGATATCGGGTTTGCCCTTTGGGAGTTTAAAGGTTCTTTTGGCATCATTGATTCCGGCAGGGAAGACGTAGCATATGAAGATTGGTACGGGCACAAATTAGATCGCAAACTGTTGAAGTTATTGCAGGATGCTTGATATTTAAAAAAACACATTTTATGAAGACAATCAAACGATCACAATGGTACATCATTCTTTTGCTGATGATGCCTTTGATTATATCCGCAACACCCGTATTGCAAAATATTCGTACATCTTCTGATACCGTAGGCCGGTATGATAAGTTTGAAATAGTCTTGCATTTTACAGCTGATTATTTAAATCCTTTTGATCCGGACGAAATAACGCTGGATGCCATTTTTACCGGTCCCGATGGTAAAAAGTGGAAGGTGCCGGGATTTTATAATTATACAGACTGGCGTAGCAATTGGATGGTACGTTTTTCACCCGATCAGATCGGTAAGTGGACTTATCAATTGATGATAGAAGACCGCGACAGTCTATTGGCAGACTCACTGCGATCTTTTATCGGTATCGAATCATCATTGCATGGTCCTATCCGCATTGCAAAAAATGATCGATATCTGGAGCATGCTGACGGGACCTCATTTTATGGAGTTGGGTTTTGGTACAATGACAACTATAATGCAAATGGAGGAAGTATCTCAGGGGAAACTCTTGACGATCTCAAGGGACTGGGTCTAAACTTTATCAGTTCTTATATTACACCTTTGGAAACCATAGGGAGCGGACTGGGGCGGTATGATCAAAATATTTGTCAAAGGTTGGATGAAGTGCTCAACCTTTGTGAGGAGAAGGATTTTGTCCTCAGTCTTAATATTTGGTTTCATCCGTATCTCTCCGAAACCGTGTGGGCCGGTGGTAATCGCCGCTGGATGACCAATCCCTATCAGCAGATTTGTGATGCCCGTGATTTTTTTCGAAATAAACTGGCGTGGAATTATCAGGAGAAATTATATCGGTATTTTATCGCTCGCTGGGGCTATAGTCGGGCGCTGGGTATTTGGTTTATTGTCGATGAGGTAAACGGTACGGATGGTTGGGTGAGTGGTGATAGTACCGTAGCCGCTGAATGGGGTCAGAAAGTTCATGATTATTTTAAAAAAAACGACCCTTATGGTCATTTGACCACCGGCACCAGAAGTGGTGGATTTACTCAATATTGGCATGAGGGTTATGAAACTTTTGATCTTGCCGCGAGAGAAATTTATGAGGCACAAGGCTTTCCGATTATTAAAGAGGGTGATGTCGACTCATCGGATATACATCCGTTGACCTATAGTTATCATAACTATGCCGGAGAGCTTCAGAAATTATGGAAGAACTACGATAAACCGGCGATCATTGGTGAGACAGGATGGGATCACACTTTTTATGAACCCGGAATGCCAGGATATCTGGCGTATTTTCACAATACCTTGTGGGTGAGTTTGGCTACTGGAGGTGCTATGACGCCGTTTTGGTGGGCATATTCGGTATTTGTCAACGATATGATTGTCACCCGTCAGTTGCGTTCTGTCGAAAGGTTTGCAGAATCGATACCGTTTAATCAGTTGAGCAATCTGGCACCGGTAGACAGTATCAGCGGGGGTATAGATGCTTTTGCTATGTCTAGTGACCAGCTGATTTTTGGTTGGGTCGTTAATCCCAGAGCAGATGTCGGTGGCGATGAAGTACATCTCTATGGCCAGAAACAGGGAAAATATAAATTAAAGATTTTCCAAACCTGGAATGGCCGCTGGATTCATGAAGAAGAAATTATGACTACAAATGGCACCCTTTCTTTTAAAATACCCAACCTTAGGATTGAGGGAGGTCATGCCCGATATGTCGGTCAGGATGTAGCATTTATTTTGGAACGTCAAAACTGATCTTATTTTTTAATGGTGATTTTACCAGATATTTCAAGAAAGACTTTTTTTGT
>JAGQWV010000836.1 GCA_020437045.1 Saprospiraceae bacterium
GCTAATGATGCTCCTTCTGACATCGGCTTGGTAGTTTCGAAAGTGCCCATGATTACTGCATCCACTTCCAGGGCTTTGGCTATTTCTTCCGGCGTATGCTGAGCGAAATTATCGGGGTTCAATCCAGCTTTGAGTAATTTTGCGTTAGTGGTGGCTGGACTTTGTACCTTGACGGTCAGATCACCCCGTTTTTCTCTCTTTAAAAACCAGGAATACATGGCGCTTTGAATCGATTCACCCTCTGATTTTTCCATTTTATTCAACTGTTCAGGGGTTATGTCTTTCATCTGTTTAGGTCTTAATGTGACCGTACTATTAAACGGTATGATGCCAATTATTTTATGTCTTCTGGCAATTCGATCAAAGTCCGGATTTTCATAAAGATTGGTCTGAGCAAATGCAGGCAGGATAACAAGGCACAGAAGGAGTGATGTCAAATGGTTTTTCATGGAAATACTTTACTAATTTCGTAATAAAACGGTCTTTTACGCACAAAAATTGGAAAATTGATTGCTAATCTACAGTGAATTATTGTTGAGGTTCCTGGTCACCAAGAGCAGCCATGCGAAACCTTGGAGTCGAAGCTTGCGTATGTTCTTTTTGCATAATCTTTTCCATTTTTTCAACAATCTCCGGATGTTCAGCAGCTATATCATGCAGTTCCTGAATATCACTATTTAAATCAAATAGCTGGATCTTTAGATTTCCGTCGCGGATGTTTTCTCGAATGGCTTTATAATTATCCATTCGGACGGCTTGCTGTCCATTATATTCAGGAAACTCCCAATATAAATATTCGTGTTTTTGCTGATCTCCTTTTCCCAGGAGGGTCGGTAAAATACTGATGCCGTCCACATTTTTGGGTGTAGGAATTTGGGCTACGTCACAAAAAGTCGGCAGCATATCAATGAAGCAGGAGATGAGATCGGAAGTGGAGTTTTCTTTGATTTTAGAAGGCCAGGAGGCAATCATAGGTACTCTAATGCCGCCTTCATGAACAAAGCCTTTTCCCCAACCATATTCTGTTTTAAAAGGACGGGCACTATCGAAGAAGGGAGTGTCCGCTCCGCCTACATAGGTGGGACCATTATCACTGGAAAAAATAATCAGGGTATTCTCATATTGACCGATGGACTTGAGGAGCTCGATCAGGTCGCCTACTTGTTCGTCCAGATAGGAAATCATCGCTGCATAGGTAGCCCGGGGATATTGACATGGGAAATAACCTTTATCGGCAATATACGGTTCTTCCGGTCCGAGTTTTTTGCGGTAATAGTCCACCCATTTCTTTGGTGCTTGCAAAGGCACATGGGGAATGGGACTGGCATAATAGAAGAAGAACGGTTGGTCCTGATTTTCTTTGATAAAATGGAGCGCTTCTTTGTGCATCAATTCTGCAGAATATTGATTGAGGCGAAATTTGGCATAGCTTGTTGAGTCATTAGGATCAGCTCCTTCATCCAATTTGGTCCGGGGAGCGACCATAGCGTTATCCAGCAATTCTCTCTTTTCATTTCTCCAAAGGTGCATGGGATAATAGGTGTGTGCCTGTCTTTGGCAGATATATCCATAGAAAAAATCAAATCCTTGTCGATTGGGCACCCCTTCGGTGCCGGGAGCTCCCAGTCCCCACTTGCCCACCATACCTGTTTTGTATCCGGCATTTTGCAGCAGCTCTGCAGTGGTAACTTCATTGGCCGGCAAAGGCCGCTGTCCTTCCAAAGTGGAATCGCGGAACATGGCTTCATAATCCCATACATTACCTCGTTCTCCCCACTCATCATTACCCCGGACAAAGGAATGACCACTGTGTTTTCCGGTCAGTAACATGCATCGCGCCGGTGCACAAACAGGAGCACCGGTATAATGTTGCGTGAATTTCATGCCATGGGTGGCAAGGGCGTCCAGGTTTGGGGTCTCAATAATTTTCTGTCCATAGCAGCCTAATTCACCATAACCAAGGTCGTCTGCCAAAATGTAAATGATATTCGGTTTACGCTCTGGAGAAGTGTGTTGTTGTTCGTCGGATCCACAACCTACCAAAAACGCAAGGATGGGGAACATGAGAAAAGTCCGTTTCAAAATAATGATGTTTAGCAGACCAAAACTAATGAATCTCCTTGATTTTGTTTTTTTGAATGCGTATTCGATGAGTTATCCTTTCTAAGGTCCTCTGATTTTGCCAGCTTTATCTTGTCTATTTGTTTTTTAGCGGAGAATATTATTTTAGGATAGTGAAAATTCTAACCAGTAGATGTTCGCATGGGTTATATTGAATAATTTTAATAAGACTTTTG
>JAGQWV010000837.1 GCA_020437045.1 Saprospiraceae bacterium
TGAGATCCAGTACTTAACCTGATAAAGAAGAAAGGTTTCTTCAGATAGCTAATAATTAAAATAGAAATTTACCCGGTCGAAATGACCGAAGAAGGATATCCCAAATTAAAAAGCGGGATTTTACTGCCGGCAATACTTTGCCAAATCAATCACGATCGTAAACAAAGGCGTTATTTTATCTCTTTGCAAGATAGGAAAAAGACGGAACTTATAAGAATGCTATCTATAAGAACCAACCCTATATCCCTTCCTTTGCTCTAGTCTCCGACCATTTTTACAGACGTTGATCTGCATGATTCCAATGGATAAATACGGCCAGAAAACCAGCAAGACTCACGACTGTGAGAATCAGGTAACTCCCCAAATTAATCTGCTCCTTATAGGTCCCGGCTGAGCCACTGTAAAGTCCCGGTAATGCCCAAGGGAAATAATGTCCAAATCCAATTGCACCGATTATTTGAGACAATACCAACATCATAACTACAAAACCCAAAGGCACCAGATAACCCTGGCCCCACAAAGCAAGAAAAGCAATAGGTGGCCCCAATAAGATCACCAACAAAGATGTGATCACATAAATTGACAAGGTCATATAAGAAGTAACAAAAGGGCCAAGACCAATAAGTTTGCCTAGCCCGAGTCCCAGCAGAAAATTGGACAATGCAAGCGTCATACACCATAAAAAATACATACTGAACTTAGCAAGGAGAATATGGTTTCTGGAAACAGGTAATGCCAATAGATCTTTGGCCGTTCTATCAGAATATTCTCTGCCAAAAAGCCAACTAGCAATAAATCCAAAAACCAGCACACCTCCTACTCCCACTACCTGGGATATAATAGCCAAATAGGAATTCCAGTCGACCTTATAGGACATTGCTCTGGCCTTCTCCATTAATATCCCACCTTCCAGACCCGGATGGACATTGCCCATCAGAAAGAGGATAAAAGCACCCATTGTTGGCCCGAGGGCAAATGCAATAAACGTAACCCAGACGAATGATGTCTTTCTGATTTTTAGCCACTCAGCGATAAATGCTGGAATAAACCCTTTCATTTTTCAACATTAATAATCCGTAGAAAAAAAGTTTCGAGGTCCTCTTCCCATGGCAAGAGTTTTTTAAGTTCAAAGCCTCTTTGTACCAATAGGCCAGCGATCTTACTGCTAATTTCAAAACTATCTTTGACTGTCAATTCAATTTCACCATCATGATTTATCTGAGGCTCATTACCAGACAAAAGCAATAGTTGACTCGCCCCGATATTGTCATTGGTATCTATGATCAATTTATTTTTTAATTCCTTGGAAAGGTCTTCACTGGACAATTCCTTAAGTAATCTTCCCTGGTGTATAATTCCCAATCTATCGGATATTTTTGCCACTTCCGAAAGTAGATGACTCGAAATAAAAATGGTCGTTCCTTCGGCGGCCATTGCCTGAAACAAATGTCTTATCTCCACAATGCCGGCCGGATCAAGTCCGTTGACCGGTTCATCAAGAATAAGTAGCTGCGGCTGATGCATCAGCGCCCGGGCGATTCCCAGTCGCTGCAGATTTCCCAGGGACAAAAACCGGGTCTTAGTATTAGCATAGCGCTCCAATTGAAGCCGATTAATCATCTGCCCTACCATTGATCTATCCACGAGTTGATAGTAGTGGTAAAATACCTGCAAATATTCTCGTACGGTCAAATCGGGATAGGCGTAGGTAGATTCGATCATATAACCAATCTTACGCCACATCTCGTGATTTTTATACCTCCCATCAAATATTTTGTAATACCCAGACGTAGGGCGAATCATTCCTAACAGCATTCGCATGGTCGTCGTTTTACCAGCACCGTTTAGCCCGATGAAACTATAAATTTGTCCCGACTGAACGTCCAGGTCCAAATGGCTCACTACATCTGTTTGACCATATCTCTTGGTTAGTCCGCTCGTTGAAATAACTGGCACGACAAAATGATTTGACCATTTCAATGATAAGAAATATTCGGCATCTTCCACACCGCCTTCATAAGCTCATGCGGCACTTACAGCACTAGTGCAGTGTTTTCGAAGTA
>JAGQWV010000838.1 GCA_020437045.1 Saprospiraceae bacterium
TTACTGCGAAAATGCTGCACTAGTATTACCTTATAAAGCATGGTAAACACCATTTTCTGGTGGAAGTGTTGAGATTAGTTTTTAGTCGAGTTTTAAATTCGTCGCCTGTGCCTGGGCTCTTAAAGCCAATTCAGTTGCCAGAAAACAATGTTCCTGACTCATCGCAGTTTCGGTACGATTGACAACATCATAGATCAACTGACGGCCATAAGGTAGTTCGATCTCCTCACAGTTTATGTAAATGGTGTCTTTATTATTCACGAGAAACAGATGATTTCCTCCAGCTCTACCACCAATGTCTACATTCTTTCGGATCTCAATGTAACCCTCTGTTCCCAATACAGTAAGCCTTCCATCTCCCCAGCTGTCTAAGCCGTCGGGGGTAAACCAGTCTACCCGGATGTAGCCTGCTCCTTTGTTTCCTTGTAAAGTAACGTCACCAAAATCTTCAAATTCAGGATATTGTGGATAATGTACATTTCCTGTCTGAGAGGAGATGATTTTTGCAGATGTGAATCCGGTAAAATAGAGAAACTGGTCAAATTGATGAGATCCGATATCGCAAATGATGCCTCCAAAATATTTCTTTTCGTAAAACCATGAAGGCCTGGTACTTAACCGGATCCGGTGAGGCCCTAATCCAATCGTTTGTACCACCTTGCCTATAGCGCCCGACTGAACTAGTTCACCAGCTTTTACGGTAGCCCTGTTTTCCAATCGTTCGCTATACATGATCGAATAGATTTTGCGGGTTTGGGCCTGGACTTTCCGTACTTCTTCAAGTTGCTGTAAGGTTATGATTCCGGGCTTGTCGACCATGTAGTCTTTATCATGTTGCATGACCTTGATTCCCAACGGGGCACGATCGATCGGGATTCCGGCACTTAAAATCAGCTGTATGGTTGAATCCTCTAGAATCTCCTCTTCGCTCCGCGCCTGATTAACGCCAGGGTATCGCTGGACAAATTGATCCAGTAAATCCTCCTCCTTAGCATATACAGATACCAGTTTACCTCCATTTCGGATGATGGCATTGGTTTGCCCATAGATATGCCCGTGGTTGAGGCCAATGACCCCAAAACGAACCTCGGGGGCAAGATGACGATGCAGGTAGGGTAGTGATACCTCATTATCGTTGATCATTGAAGAATTAATACCCTGATGTAAGGGAAAAACGGTGATTCCCGTCGCTGCGGTAAGGGTGTTTTTTAAAAAGTCCCGTCGCTTGTTCTTATTTTGATGATCCATCGACTATCCTGGTTGAAGTTAAATGTTTGCAAACGAATTAATGCTGGTGGAATGCGTCACTAATAAAAGATAAAACTACCGGTAATGACTCTCTCCAATAGGTCCAATTATGTGCACCATCCCGCACCCGGTATTCATGAGGTATTTCTTTTTTACGCATAGCAATGTGAACTAGACTATTTCCTTCATAGAGAAAATCATCGTCACCACAATCTATAAACCAGCGGATACTCTTCAAAGTTTCTGCATCGATATCTTCAATTAATTGCACGGCATTATGTTCTTTG
>JAGQWV010000019.1 GCA_020437045.1 Saprospiraceae bacterium
ACTCTGCATCCATTTTATGTTTGGAGAGATCTTCAACTTCGATATTACGGAAGGTGCCTAAACCGACATGCAAGGTTACTTCCGCAAAATCAACTCCTTTTATTTCCAGACGTTTGAGCAGTTCCTTGCTAAAATGCAAACCCGCAGTTGGTGCGGCTACGGCACCGATCTGAGAGGCATAGACGGTTTGGTAGCGCTCTTTGTCGAAAGGTTCGCTATCTCGTTCGATATACTTGGGTAATGGTGTGTTTCCCAGGTCATCAAGTACTTGCGCAAACTCTTCGTCCGGTCCGTCATAAAAGAATCGAATAGTTCGACCTCTGGAGGTGGTATTATCTACTACTTCCGCAACAAGGACGTCGTTATCATCTTCGTCTTTAAAATAGAGCTTATTTCCTACCCTTATTTTACGGGCAGGATCGACCAATACATCCCAAAGTCTGGCTTCTTTATTCAGTTCGCGGAGCAGAAAAACCTCGATCTTAGCTCCGGTTTTTTCTTTTCGGCCATATAAACGGGCAGGAAAGACTTTTGTATTGTTGTAAATAATGGCATCACCGTCATCGTAATAGTCCAGGATATCCCTAAAAATCCGATGTTCGATCTCACCGGTCTTTCGATTGACTACTAAGAGTCTTGATTCATCCCGGTGCTCTGACGGATAGGATGCAATTAGGTTTTTGGGCAGGTTGAAACTAAACTGCGATAATTTTGACTTCATTAAGGTACCTTTTTTTAAAGCACCACAAAAATAGAAAAACTTATCTCTTACTACAGATGATTCGTTGGTATTCCCCTTCCTCTGGCAGATAGATTTGAGATATTGATCGATTTGCGCCGTTTTAAGTCTATGAAGTATGTAATTTAGCGCTATACTGACGAGCCTGTATTATGCGAATTATATTGAGAATCCTCTATGAGAGCTTTGATCAGGCCTTTCACCAGTTGCGATCGAATAAGCTGAGAAGCTTTCTCTCTTTGCTAGGTATCACGATCGGCATCTTTTGTATCATCGCAGTCATGTCAGCTGTAGACTCCCTGGAAGATAATATCAAAGGAAGTTTTGAGCAGCTCGGCAATGATGTAATATATATCAGTAAGTTACCCTGGGCGGAAGATTCGAGAGAATCCTACTGGAAATACTTTCAACGACCAGTGCCAAGTTTTGAGGATTATGAGGCCATCAAGACGAGAGTCAAGACTGCAGGCGAAGTTTCATTGTTGGTTCGTATTGGAGGTCGGACCATAAAATATCGTTCAAATAATGTCGAGGGAGCCTTTGTTATGGCGGTGACTTTTGAGTATGCTGATATATTCAATCTTAAGTTGAGTCAGGGAAGATTTTATTCTCCTTTTGAATATGAACATGGCAGCGACCGGGTAATTTTGGGAGCATCTATTGCGGAAGAATTGTTTGGGGCTCTGGATCCTATTGGTAAGGACGTAAAGCTAATGGGCAAGTCACTGCAGGTAATTGGTGTCATTGAGAAGTCAGGCAAATCGATTGTTAATCCGTTGGATCATGATGAAGCAATCCTTCTTTCTTATACCCTGGCAAAGAAGATGAGTGATGTGCGCATGCGAAATAACCCCTGGGGCACCCAGTTAAATATAAAAGCCGATGAGCGATCGGATGTCAGTGACCTTAAAGATGAAGTCACCGGAGTATTACGAGCCCATCACAGGCTGAAACCGAGGGAATCTGACGATTTTAGTATAAATGAGATATCCGTGATCACCCAGCTGCTGGATAAGGTCTTTGGAGTACTCAATATTGCGGGTTGGCTTATTGGTGTTTTTGCTATCCTGGTGGGTATGTTTAGTGTTGCCAATATTATGTTTGTCAGCGTTAAAGAGCGAACGAATATTATTGGAATCAAGAAAGCCTTGGGTGCTAAACGCCTGTTTATCCGCCTGGAATTTTTGATAGAGTCGGTGGTTCTCTGTATCCTGGGAGGATTGTTTGGGTTGTTAATCGTATTTCTGCTCATGAAGATTCTCACCCAGGTGATGGATTTTGAATTGTTTCTTTCAGTTCAGAACATCGTAATTGGATTGACCCTAAGTATTATCATCGGGGTTTTGGCCGGCTTGATACCGGCAAATCAAGCTTCTAAACTGGATCCCGTCGAAGCTATGCGCAAATAAAAAAACACACCGGAGCGACTCCTGGTGTGTTTAAAATCTCTGTGTTCAGCCTTTTTCCCCGGATTACTACTTTACCTGATTTACAATCGCAGCAAATGTTTCCGGATTGTTTAAGGCTAAATCTGCCAAAACCTTTCGGTTTAAGTCAATATTTTTTTCGGATAAAAGATGGATAAATTTAGAATACGACAGGCCATGTTCTCTAACTCCTGCATTTATTCTGGCAATCCAAAGTCGACGGAAAGATCTTTTCTTGTTTCGTCGATCTCTGAAGGCATGAGTCCATCCTTTTTCTACCGCATTTTTAGCAACGGTATACACCTTTGAACGAGCGCCGAAATACCCCCGGGCTTCGTTCATAATTTTTTTTCTTCGTCTTCTGGAAGCTACAGCGTTAACTGATCTAGACATGTTTTTGATTGTTTATAGAGTACAGGGATTCCATATTTGGAATACTTTGGACCTCTAGCTCTTGTTAATAATTGTTTTTAGCCAGAACTATCAGATGCACAATAGTCTTTTGATCCTGGTATGATCGGCATCACTTACCACAGTCGAATGTACCAACCGGGTTTTTGCTTTTTTACTTTTATTACGCATCATGTGCGAAGTATAAGCCTGAAATCGCTTAATCTTACCTGAACCAGTGACTTTAAATCGCTTCTTAGCACTGGAATGTGTCTTCATCTTAGGCATAACAAATCAATATTTTTCCCTCCTTTGCGTGAGGGTGTGCAAAGGTAAAAAAAGCCCTGGAATTTCCAAGGCTTATAAGACAGTTAAGTTTGTCTCTAGTCTTTTTACTTACGCTTTTTCGGAGATACGATGACTGACATCCTTCTACCTTCGAGTTTTGGCAATTCCTCTGCACTACCGAAATCCTCCAGCTCTTTAAGAAAACGAAGTAAGAGAAGTTCTCCCCGATCCTTAAAGACAATCGCTCGCCCTCTAAACTGAACGAAGGCTCTCACTTTTGCACCTTCTTCCAGAAATTTCTTTGCGTGTTTCAGCTTAAACTCAAAGTCGTGGTCATCCGTATTTGGTCCGAAACGTATTTCCTTGATGACCGTTTTTACCGTCCGAGCTTTGATCTCCTTATCCTTTTTCTTCTTATCGTAGATAAACTTACGGTAATCAATGATCTTGCAAACAGGAGGTTTGGCAGTCGGGGAAATTTCCACCAGGTCGAGCCCCATTTCCTGGGCCCAATCAAGGGCTACACGTGTACGGAAGATTCCAGTTTCAATGTCTTGACCAATGGTTTCACTTAATTCTTCGAAATTTTCACCAACCAATCTAATTTCGGGTACATGTATCTCCCTGTTGATGCGGTAGGAAAAGTTGTCCGATTTCGATGAATTTGATCTTTGTCTTTTATTCAAATGCTTATACTTTAGTTAAAAATTGATTACAACCTTAAAATTATACAATTTTTGATCCAGTTTTAAATAATATCTGTGCATACTGATACGGAGTAAACACAAGGTTGACCGGATCACCTACCGCACTATTTGATTTCCACTTTTTTGGTGATAATATCTAATCCTTCTTTGTCTTCTTTTAAAACCGCCTCCAGGGTACTGCCTTCTGGTGGTGTTTCATTAAGAATGTATTCAGCCAACGGATCTTCAATGTATTTTTGAATGGCCCGGTGTAATGGACGAGCTCCAAACTGAGGATCAAATCCTTTTTCTGCGACAAAATCCTTGGCCTCCGGAGAGAGGGTCAATTTATACCCCATTCCCTCCAATCGGTGATAAAGTTCCTTTAAAGTTATTTCTATAATCTTCAAGATATCTTCCTTGTCCAGACTATTGAAGACGATTACATCATCAATCCGGTTTAGGAATTCAGGTGAGAAGGTTCGTTTAAGCGCACCTTGAATCACACTTTTCGAATATTGCTCAGCACTATCCTGACGGGATTTGGTGGCAAAACCTACTCCCTGACCAAAATCTTTCAATTGGCGCACACCAATATTGGAAGTCATGATAATCAATGCATTTTTGAAGTCTACTTTACGACCCAACCCATCCGTGAGCTGTCCGTCATCTAGAACTTGTAGCAAAATGTTATATACGTCAGGGTGAGCCTTTTCTATCTCATCAAGCAGAATAACCGAATAGGGTTTTCTACGTACCTTTTCCGTCAGCTGTCCACCTTCTTCATATCCTACGTATCCGGGAGGGGCTCCAATAAGTCTGCTAACACTGAATTTTTCCATGTATTCACTCATGTCCAAACGAACCAGAGCGTCTTCAGAATCGAACATGTAGCGAGCCAGTGCTTTTGCCAATTCGGTCTTTCCAACTCCCGTGGGACCGAGAAAAATAAAAGATCCAATGGGGCGGGAGGGATCTTTCAAACCCACCCGGTTTCTCTGGATGGCTTTCGTGATTTTTTCAATCGCTTCATTCTGTCCAATGATTGCTTCCTTGAGATCAGCAGTCATATGTACCAGCTTCTTACTTTCACTTTGAGCCACTCGTTGTACCGGAATACCAGTCATCATCGCAACTACCTCAGCAATATCTTCTTCGTTGACTGGAAAGCGCTTCGTTTTGGAATCTTCTTCCCAATTGATCTTGGATTCTTCCAACTGACGCACCAGTCTGGATTCCTGATCGCGTAAATCAGCGGCCTTTTCGTATTGTTGATTTTTCACCGCTTGATTTTTACTATCCTTCAGCTCCTCAATTCTCTTCTCAAGTTCTTCAATGTGTTTTGGAACATGAATGTTCTTTAGATGTACCCGGGCTCCGACTTCATCCAAAACATCAATAGCCTTATCAGGAAGAAAACGGTCTGTGACATATCGATCGGAGAGTTTAACACAAGCTTTTATGGCTTCTTCACTGTAGTCGACGTTGTGAAACTCTTCATATTTAGGGGCAATATTTTTAAGAATATGCTCAGTCTCTTCCGCAGATGGAGGATCGACCATCACCTTTTGGAATCTTCTGTCCAACGCGCCATCTTTCTCAATGTATTGCCTGTATTCGTCCAGGGTAGAGGCACCGATACACTGCAACTCGCCACGAGCCAGAGCCGGTTTGAAAATATTGGAAGCATCCAGCGAACCAGTGGCACCACCGGCACCTACGATCGTATGAATCTCATCAATGAAAAGAATGACATCGCGAGACTTTTCCAGTTCATTCATGATGGCCTTCATCCGCTCTTCAAACTGACCACGATACTTGGTGCCTGCCACTAGCGCTGCCAGATCCAGCATCACTATTCTTTTGCCAAACAATGTCCGGGATACCTTTCGCTGATTGATGCGGATGGCCAACCCTTCGACAATGGCTGTTTTACCCACTCCGGGTTCGCCAATAAGGATCGGGTTGTTTTTCTTCCTTCGACTAAGAATTTGTGATACCCGTTCGATTTCATTCTCTCTCCCAATGATCGGATCAAGTTTGCTTTCTTCTGCCAGTTTGGTAATGTCACGACCAAAATTGTCAAGAACCGGTGTGCGGGATTTTGTGTTTCCCTTGCGCTGATAGCGACTTGCTCCTGGCTCATCTTCCAAAGGCATATCCGGATCGGAAGTTGACTGATTATAAATATCCTGATCAAACTCTTCTTTTTCCTCTATCAAATAGTAGAGTTCGTTCTTATAGGTGTCATAATCAATATCAAATTGACTCAATATTTTCGAGGCCCGATTGTCTTTGTGCTTCAGAATAGAAAGCATCAGATGTTCGGGATTCACTTCGTCGTTTTTAAGCACCTTGGCCTCCAATAATGAGACTTTCAACACTTTTTCCGCATGCTTGTCCAATCGCTCTTCAATCATTTTCCGATCCTTGTCCTGATCAGGGGTGAAGTCTTCAGCTTTACTACGCCGGCTATCAACGGCTTTTTCAGTGTATTCCTTGATCTCAGACACATCGACGTCCAGGGATTCAAGCACTTTGTTAGCCAAATAGTCTTTACCCGACAAGATGCCTAAGAGTAAATGTTCCGTACCTACGAAATCATTCCCCAACCGTAAAGCCTCATTACGACTGGTTCGGATGATTTCTTTGATTTCTGGTGAGAACCTGTTATTCATATTGTAATTGTACTTAAGACTTTGTAAAACAATAATACTATTAATTACACGAAGTAACAATTCGTTTGTCTATCAAATAAATTTGCAGGAAAATCATGCCATACTAATCGCCCTCGGTGCAACACTGTTCACGTGACAAAATCTACCTTTATAAATAAAGACGTTTGCAACGATTATTAGTTCGTATTTTAATACTTTGATAACATAACGTTTAGACCTTCAACTTGGTTGTTGATCCTCCTAAAAATGGCCTTGGCGCGCATCCAAAGATACGGATCACCATCAACTCATTGAATCCCCGGAATATGCCCGTTGTCGAAAAGCGATAATTTTAACTTGTTTTTTGCTATTCTTTGTACCTTCGCAGCCGCGAATTAAGATAAATAATGAAGTATTCTATAGATAAGCAAGACCGGTATGCCATCATGACGCTGGATGTTGAAAACCTTAACTCCATCGTTGCCCCTGATTTAAAGTCTGAATTTGTAATTTTTAGAAATGAAGGCATTCCCAATTTTATCTTAAATCTATTTAATGTAAAATACGTTGACTCATCAGGGCTTAGCGCTATTCTAACCGGCAATCGTCTTTGGAAAGGGGCGGGTACATTTATTGTTACTGGAGTAGAACATGCGGCTGTTAAGAAGTTGATTGAGATTTCAAGGCTTGATTCCATTCTGCATGTGTTTCCTACCGTTACCGAGGCCATTGATTTTATCTACATGGATCAGCTGGAAAAAGAATTGGAGGAAGAATAGCCCCAATGCCTTGGAGCTTACATATCCTTGGTACTAATGCCGCCGTTCCAATGCCCGACCGTCATCCAAGTGCCCAGGCGCTGGACACTCCCAACGAAATATTTCTTATTGATTGTGGTGAAGGCACCCAGGAACGTTTATCAAAATATCATATTCGTCGATCCAGAATTAATCACGTTTTTATAAGTCACTTGCACGGTGATCATATTTTTGGATTACCAGGCCTAATAACTTCCTACAACCTATTTAACCGGGACGAAGACTTGACCCTTTATGGCCCTCAGGGGCTGCTCCGGTTCATTGAAACAATTCTGGAGACCACGGGTATCCTTCTGAGCTATACCCTAAAAGTGCTCGAACACGACACAGAAGAGCCATATGAAATCCTAGACACAGAGGACGTATGCGTCTATACCTTACCCCTCGATCACCGGGTGCCAACGACAGGATATCTTTTTCGCGAAAAAGTAGCGAAACGCAGGATTAATGGAGAAGCTATTGAACAATTTAACGTGCCGTATCATGCTATTCCCTCACTGAAGAATGGCAAGGATTGGATGAAAGAAGATGGTGTGGTAATCGAAAACGAATTGCTGACCTGGCCGGGAAGAGATCCTTTAAGTTTTGCCTATTGCTCTGACACCAGATTTTACCGGCGCTTGATACCCATGGTTAGGAATGTCAATCTTTTATACCATGAAACCACCTTTGGAAGCGAACTTTCCACTGAGGCGCACAAAAGAGGACATAGTACCACAGAAGATGCGGCAACCATTGCCGCCGAAGCTGAAGTCAGTCAGCTTTTGATTGGTCATTTTA
>JAGQWV010000839.1 GCA_020437045.1 Saprospiraceae bacterium
GTACAAGGTAGCACCACTAAGAATATCTGAATTAAAAGAACTAAAAAAACCCAGTGCATGACTGCTGTTAAAAATCATGGCTTCATCCATCAAAACCAGATTTTGGTCAACATTCCCTCCCCGGACATTAAATCCACTACTTCCTTCTCCAATCGTACTCACGCCGGGCTGCTGTAAAAGGCCTTTGACAATATCCACTTCACCTAAAAAACTCGGTAATTTTTCAATTTCACGAATACTGACTCTCGAAACTCCAACCTGCGACGATTGAATATTTTCATCCCGCTTTTTGGCCTCCACTACTATTTCATCCAGTAGAATACTACTTTTACTTAAGGTCAGATTGAGTTTTCCGGAACTTATAATCCGAAGATCTATTTCCCGTTCACGATAGCCAATATATTGTACACGGAAAGTATAGGTGCCTGCAGGAATACGTAGTTCAAAGTCGCCATGCTCGTCGGTATCGGTCCCTGCTCCGGTTTCGTTAACCAGGATCGTTGCTCCGACAATTTCTTCACCAGAATCACCATCCGTTATTTTTCCAGTCAAGAAAGGATCTTCACCAGACATTACCTCATCAATGGTCCCCACAACCATTTGCTGTTGTTGATCAATATTTTTACTGGCGTAGATACTTTCCTGTAGTGCCTTATAATAGGAAGCCGATCGCTTCTCCTCCAGTAATTGATGATCACCAATTAAAATCAGATATTGACGATATACCAGGAAAGATAATCCAGTGCCGTCTAAAAGAGTATCCAGGATAATTTCCAGTGGCGCATTGTCAAAAGATAGAGGAATATTGTAAGTCACCGAACTATCCAGAGAAATGATCTCTAGATTTTCCTGTTCACCAAGTTGGTCCAAAAGATCAATCAGGGGTCCGGCAGGAAGCGAAATGCTCACCTGTCGATCAAGAAGATTTTGCGCTTTTAAGCCAGGAGCGGTAAGAATCCACAGAAAGAAAAAGAAATATTGATATCCTTTCACGAACACAATTTATGATTGATCAATGAATCCCTATCCCTCAAAAAGTCG
Source organism: Saprospiraceae bacterium (assembly GCA_020437045.1). Taxonomy (GTDB): domain Bacteria; phylum Bacteroidota; class Bacteroidia; order Chitinophagales; family Saprospiraceae; genus JABDMH01. The sequence goes on from JAGQWV010000839.1 coordinate 1,042, forward strand.
GGTAAATGTACCTAGAGAGTTTCAGATTAATAACATGGGAAGCCTACTATTTTTCTTCGGTCCCCATACCATTTGGACACATCAACTTTACAAGCAATTCAAAGCTTCTTCCATAAATTACTTACATTAAGCTCACTTTTTCTAAAATCAAATGAAAACCATGTCAAAATTAAGATTTGAAACAATTCAACTACATGCAGGACAGGAAGAGGTAGAGGGAACTACCCGGTCGAGAGCTGTTCCGATTTACCAGACTACTTCCTTTACATTTAAGGACTCCGAACATGGAGCAAATCTCTTTGCTCTGAAGGAATTTGGAAATATCTATACCCGGATCATGAATCCCACCACTGACATTTTCGAAAAGAGAGTGGCAGCTATGGAAGGAGGAGTGATGGCACTGGCCACGGGATCAGGGCAGGCAGCACAGTTTCTCGCCCTTTCCAACATCATGGGTTCCGGCGACAATTTCGTCACCTCTTCCAATTTGTATGGAGGTACGTACAATCAGTTTAAAGTCACCCTCAAGCGATTGGGAATTGACGCTCGTTTCACCTCCGGAGAAACCCCTGAAGCCTACGAGAAACTGATAGACGACAAAACCAAGGCAATTTATTTGGAGACGATTGGAAATCCCAGCTTTAATGTACCTGATTTCGAAGCAATAACGGCGGTTGCCAAAAAACATGATTTACCGGTCATTGTAGACAATACCTTTGGTACCTGCGGATTCTTATTCCGGCCATTGGAACACGGGGCCCATATCGTCGTCCAGTCTGCAACCAAGTGGATCGGAGGACATGGCACATCGATTGGCGGCATCATTGTTGACGGAGGAAACTATAATTGGGGTAATGGGAAATATCCCCAGTTTACCGAACCCTCTGAAGGATATCACGGTATGGTCTTTTGGGATGTATTCGGAACGAATGGTCCTTTCGGTAATATAGCTTTTATTATCAGAGCCCGGGTAGAAGGATTGAGGGATTACGGAGCCTGCATCTCTCCTTTCAATTCATTTCTTTTGCTGCAGGGATTAGAGACCTTATCGCTGCGAGTACAAAGAATTACCGACAATGCCCTGGCTTTAGCTCAATGGCTTGAGGCGCATCCCCAGGTAGAATCGGTCAATTATCCTGGCTTGGCATCCTCTCCCAGCCATGCCAATGCAAAGAAATATCTGAAACATGGTTTTGGAGGAGTTCTATCCTTCATCCTCAAGGGCGATAAAGCGAATGCCACCAAGCTCGTGGATAACCTAAAACTCATCAGCCATCTTGCCAATGTAGGTGATGCCAAGACACTGATCATTCAACCATCGGCCACTACTCATCAACAGCTATCCGATGAAGAACAGGCAGCAGCTGGTGTACAGCCTAGTCAACTGCGTATTTCAGTGGGCATAGAACATATTGAAGACATCAAAGATGATTTGAGCCAGGCATTTGCCGCACTATAAAGATTGAAATATTTATTTTGAAGCCCGCTGTGCGTCCATAGCGGGTTTTATTTTTACACCTCTGATCACGCTTACCGTGTATTTATCAACCAAATAGAAAATAATAGTTCAATGCAATATCGTCGACTTGGAAAAACCGGATTTGATGTCAGCGAAATAGGATTAGGCACCTGGCAACTTGGCGGAAAATGGGGAACTACTTTTGATGAAAAAACTGCCGAGAAAATCCTGGAAACATCCATCGACCAGGGGATCAACTTCCTGGATACCGCAGATGTGTATAACAGTGGCTTAAGTGAAAAAGCAATTGGTAAAGCATTAAGAAGACATAAGCAAAGAATTTTTGTGGCAACCAAATGTGGCAGACAGATAAAACCGCATGTGGATGAGGGCTATCAACCTAGCGTATTAAGGCGTTATGTGGAAGAGAGTCTACAGCGAATGAAAGTCGAGAAATTAGATCTCGTACAGTTACACTGCCCTCCGACACAAGTGTACTACCGACCGGAAATTTTTGAATTATTTGACCGGCTGAAGGATGAAGGTAAAATTTTGAATCTTGGCGTCAGTGTGCAAAAAGTAGAAGAAGCCCTCAAAAGTATTGAATTTGATAATGTTACTTCCGTTCAGTTAATTTTTAATGTTTTCCGGCAACGCCCGGCAGAACGATTTTTTACTGAGGCGCACAAAAAAAATGTTGGCATCATTGTGCGAGTTCCATTGGCAAGTGGATTGTTATCCGGCAAATTCAACCGTAACAGCCAATTTGATAAGGAAGACCATCGGCATTTTAACCGGGAAGGAGCCCGATTTGACCGGGGAGAAACGTTTTCCGGTATTCCCTTTGAGAAGGGGATCGACATCGTAGCAGAACTGGAAAACTTATTGCCCGGCAGGAATCTGGTCCATACGGCCCTTCAATGGATTTTAACTTATCCGGAAATAAGTACCATCATTCCCGGTGCGAGTCGTCCAGAGCAGGTGATTGACAATATAAAGTCGCTCAGTGCCCCACCTCTTACAACAGCAGAAAAGGAGAAGATTGACGGCTTATATGAAGTTAGTGTAAAGCGTCTGGTGCATCAGCGGTGGTAAAAAAAAGAACCACCTTGCTACTGCGAGATGGTTCTGTGAGCGAAAGACGGGATTCGAACCCGCGACCCCGACCTTGGCAAGGTCGTGCTCTACC
>JAGQWV010000840.1 GCA_020437045.1 Saprospiraceae bacterium
ACGCCACCACATCGACGATCCAATGGCAATTGTAACACCTCGGGTACTAATGTTTGCGATGGCGGTTTTTTCAATGAATTGTATGTACATAATTTTATGGATTATTCCAGCCAGGAATGCCAATTTGAGTTTACTCCTGGACAGGTAGACCGGATGAAGGCTACTATCGAAGCATTGAGGAGAGGATGGAAGTACTCACCGGGTAATTTGCCCGTCGCTGCTGCACAAACGGCTTCTGTTGGATGTGTACCTCAGACGAAATATCCGAACAATTCCTTTGGTTTAGGAATCATCGATTTTCAAATTGGGGATTTTCTGGAACACTCGGGAAATACCAAGGAAGATGGCGGATATGTCGATCATACCTGTGGAGTGATTCAAGTGCAGAAAGGACAGTCGTATGACCTCTCAATCAATACGGGTAACCAAAATAAACAGAATGTCAAAGTCTTTGTCGACTACAATGGCGATGGAGATTTTTCCGATGCCGGTGAAACGGTTTTCAGTTCCAATAGTGCTGAACTGCATCTTGGTCAGATGACGATTCCGACAACTGCAAAACAAGGTGTTCCATTGAGGGTGCGTGCCATTGCCGCATATTCTGGATTCGGTATATCCAGTCCTTGTTTTGAGCCATATTATGGCCAGGCTGAGGACTATGCGCTGATGATCGGTGTACCATCGACTGCATCTTCAGATCTGGCTGCTGCTGACCAGATTGGAGAAAATATTGATCCTTCCGCTTTCATTGTTGATCAGGACCAATCCTATCAGATATATCCAAACCCTGCCTCTGATATCGTGTATATCCAAAACACAGATCATAGAATAAGGAAAATAGAAGTATTGGACGTCAGTGGTAAACTGATTGGCACAGTGAATTCTTCACTGGGTAAAAAGACGACGATTCCAATCGATGTAAGGGAACTGTCTGCCGGTATCCATTACTTACGAATTACGGACGATGTGAAGGTGACCGTGAAAAAATTGAATCGAATATAAAAGCTAAATATTGAGATAAACTCGACTTATTAAGGGAAGTCTTACAGTCAGAACTCTAAAAATCCCACTTTCTGGGAATAGGAGTATGTACTTTGTGGATCTTATAAGGATTTTTTTTCCCTTGTTTTTCGGGCTATTTGGTGGATAATTCTGAATTTCTTCATTCCAGAGTTGGTTAAAATTTTTTAGATTGTATCTTTGCGGTCGCAAAAATGCGAAGGAGATCGAGTAGCTCAGTCGGTAGAGCAACGGCCTTTTAAGCCGTGGGTCCTGGGTTCGAGCCCCAGCTCGATCACCAAAAAGGTCTTACCAAATCGGTAGGACCTTTTTTTTATCCACTTGCCAGGTCCTGTGGCAGAAATTCGATTTTCCAATATTCGACTCTACGGTATTCTTTTTACAAGTGAAATTTACGTTTAAAGGTCATTTTTTCCTTTGATTGCACTTGTTGCATTACTCAAAAACTACAGCAGGTTGACAGATATGTCACTATTGTAATTTAACCGGGAATATCCGGGAATATGCATTAGG
>JAGQWV010000841.1 GCA_020437045.1 Saprospiraceae bacterium
ATCCAGCAAATCCTTTTTGGGCAGCTACAATGGCATTACGAAGGTCCTTTCGAGAAGCTCTGCATACATTTACTGTTTGGCCACCTTTAAGTTTAACTGGAAGATATCTACCGGATTCCGTCCGGGGAAAGGATCCACCTATGTATAATTTGTACGTCTTTGCTACCTCTACCCTACCTGCGGTTTCGTTTCCATTAGTGTCTGTAGAAGAATGCTTTTCGCTGATATTTGATTTCGAATCCATTGATTAAAATTGAAGATATGCTGATAAGCCATGTAATCCACCCTCCCGGCCAAAACCACTTTCTTTGTAGCCACCAAAAGGAGAGCTAGGATCAAACTTATTATAAGTATTAGCCCAAACCACCCCACTTCTCAACGCTTTGGTCAGTTTAAAGATCTTAGCCCCTTTATCCGTCCACACTCCTGCCGACAGACCATAAAATGTATTATTAGCTTTGTCGATCACTTCTTCTAGTGTTCGAAAAGTTTGCACGGTAAGTACTGGTCCGAATATCTCCTCCTTAACAATGGTATTGGATTGGGAAACACCGGTAAACAAAGTAGGTCGACACCAATATCCAGCGCCTTCAGGAATCGAGACACTACTTTGATATAATTCAGCTCCCTCCGCTATACCGGATTCAAGGTACCGCTTGATCGTCTGCAATTGAGACGCTGAATTTATAGCTCCGATATCTGTGTTTTTATCGAGCGGATCACCCACGATCAGGGTCTCCATCCGGTCTTTCAACTTCCTGATAACAATTTCAGCTACCGATTCCTGCACAAACAATCGAGATCCTGCACAACAAACGTGGCCTTGATTAAAATATATTCCGTTAATAATGCCCTCTACCGCCTGATCCAGTGCCGCATCTTCCAGAATGATATTAGCACCTTTTCCCCCAAGTTCCAGAGTCAACTTCTTATTTGTGGTCGCACATTTCTCCTGAATTATTTTGCCAACTTCTGTCGAACCGGTGAAGGCAACTTTATCCACTCCCGGATGATCAACCAATGCGGCACCTGTATCACCAGCACCGGTAATGATATTGACTACACCAGCCGGCAAATCTGCATCCTGAATTAACTCCGCCAATTTTAAAGCGGTAAGGGGCGTTGTTTCAGCGGGTTTAAGAACGACTGTATTTCCAGTGGCCAATGCCGGTGCAATTTTCCAGGCGGCCATTAATAATGGAAAATTCCAAGGGACGATCTGCGCTGCAACTCCCAAAGGTCTAGGCTTTTGACCTGGAAAAGCATAGTCCAATTTATCAGCCCATCCGGCATGATAGAAAAAGTGAGCGGCAGCCAGCGGTATGTCGACCGATTTACTTTCTCGTATCGGCTTGCCGCCATCCATACTTTCGATGACCGAAAACTCACGTTCTCGATCCTGGATTAATCTAGCGATCCGGAAGATATACTTACCTCGCTCTCCGGCATCCATTGCCTGCCATCCTCGTAAGGCCTTTCGGGCTGCCTTAACTGCAAGATCAACATCGGGGGCCTCAGCCAAGGCAATCTGAGCAATAGGCTTACCGGTTGCTGGATTTAATGTGGTAAAATATTCACCCTTTTTAGGTGCGACGAAACGGTTATTGATAAAAAGATCATATTGGTCTTTCAACTGGATATGATCAGCACTTTCCGGAGCAGGATCATAGGTCCAGGCCGTATTAAAATTGATGTCGCTACTCGTTCTCTTGTCCATTTTCAATCTTTTGAATAATAATCCATACTCTGGTAAATCCCTGTCTCCTGTTTTACGATCTGCATTAATAGATCATTAGCAAGGCTGCTGGCACCAAATCGGAAATAATCTTTATTCAACCATCCTTCGCCAAGAGTCTCTCGCAAAACTACAAGATATTGCAGAGCTAGTTTAGCATTGCTAATGCCTCCAGCAGGTTTCATCCCTATCTTTGTACCCGATTTATAGTAAAAATCCCGAATGGCTTCCAACATGACCAAAGTGACCGGCAATGTAGCCGCTGGCTGGATTTTTCCGGTACTGGTCTTTATAAAGTCAGCACCCGCATGCATAGCAATATCGCTGGCTAAACGGACATTATCCAGGGTTGATAGCTCTCCTGTCTCGAGGATGACTTTCAGATGGGCAGTTTCACACGCTTGCTTAACGGCTGCAATTTCATCAAAGACATAGTTATAATTGCCTGCCAGAAATTGTCCACGTGATATGACCATGTCCACCTCATCCGCCCCTTGTTCTACCGCAAACCTGGTTTCCTGCAATTTTATTTGCAACGTTGACTGACCACTGGGAAAAGCAGTGGCCACCGATGCAACTTTGATATCTGTATGTTGTAGCAGTTTTTTAGCCTGACTAACAAAAGGTGGGTAGACACATACTGCAGCTACCGATGGAAGTCCCGGAATCTGATCGTGCGGATGTTGGGCTTTGATACACAACTGACGCACTTTACCTGCCGTGTCATCCCCGGATAAGGTGGTCAGATCTATCATACTTAATGCAAGTCGCAATGCGTATTTCTTGGAATCTTTTTTAAGGCTTCGTGCCTGCAATCGCTTCACTCTTTCCTCGACACCAACCTGGTCAATAACTGGTGAGAACGATCTGGTTATATTCATATTATCTTTATAATTAACATTTAAAGATTTGACATCAAGTATGATGCCAACGATTAAGGAAGCCTGCTTATAATCTGCTTCTCATGACGTTCAAAATGTAGTAAAAAGAATTGCAGCATCTGTGCTATGGTCAATCTTCCAACAAAGGGGTGCTTATACAATTCCCGATCCAGGACATCATCATCAAGATCGTTCAGGAAATTCCTAAGCTTATGCCTATCGTTCCTCCAATCACTTTGTAGTTCCGCAAAGCTACATATTGCCGGCATATCTTCGCTTCGCACGCCCTTCGGTGCTTTCACCTTGATGTTGGATTGCAGGTAGAGCCTAAGCACCTGAAATCGAACGCGCGACATGACGCCCGCTAAAGCAAGTTTAGGTTTAAAACTCAATTTTTTCTGTAAATATTTCAGGGACAACCTCTCACTGAGTGACAAATGGTTCATGATCTGCATGGCTGACCAGACACCCTCTCTAACCGGAGTGATCAAGGTGTCATCATCGTATTGATCAAGCCTTTTAAATAGGGAATTCAATCGAAGCTCCAGAAGTGAAAATTGCTGATCTATTTTTGCCCGTTCTGTACTTGCTTTCATCAAATCAAATTTAAATAAACTGATGATTCTACTCCTTTCGAAAAAGAAATACAGTTGATATAAGTTCGCTTTTTTTCGATAAATACATTAAAGAATAAAATTTATAGCCCTAGATTTATAGACAACAATCAATAATCAATTAGGATCATGACAATTCGCAATCTCATATGGATCGGTTTATTGTTCCTCGGGCTACCTTCTTTATTTTCCCAGGTTCGTAAAGCTCCGGACCGCGTACGGGGTGAAGGGCCATGGAAACAATTAATCATCCGCGGTGTCACTCTAATCAACGGAAATGGTGCTCCGCCCCGGGGTCCGATCGACATTGTAGTTGAAGACAATATCATCAAAAAAATTGCAGTGGTGGGCTATCCTGGTGTAGAAATAGATCCTGAACAAAGACCTAAACTGGAGGATGGTGGCCATGAGCTGAATTGTGAAGGGATGTTCTTGCTACCCGGTTTTATCGACATGCACGGACATATAGGTGGAAAATCACAAGGAGCTGACGCCGAATATGTCTTCAAACTCTGGATGGGCCATGGGATAACCACTATCAGGGATCCATCGTGTGGAAATGGTCTTGATTGGGTGTTGGAGCATCGGGAAAGAAGTGCGAAAAACGAAATCACTGCCCCCAGAATACTGGCTTATACAGCATTTGGTATGGGCGCAGAGGAAGAAATAAGTACTCCGGAGCTAGCACGGGAATGGGTAAGGAATAACGCAGCAAAAGGTGCCGATGGCATTAAATTTTTTGGAGCTCCTCCCGAAATAATGGCCGCCGCACTGGATGAAAACAAAAAGTTAGGCTTGCGATCAGCTTGTCATCATGCGCAGATGGATGTGGGGAGATGGAATGCCTTAAATTCCGCTCGTGCAGGCTTGACCAGTATGGAACATTGGTACGGTTTGCCGGAGGCTCTGTTTGTCGATCGAACAGTCCAGAATTATCCTTTGGATTACAACTATCAAAATGAGCAGGACCGGTTCTCCGAGGCTGGCAGGCTTTGGCAACAGGCAGCTCCTCCTTATTCTGACCACTGGAACAAGGTAATGCAGGAACTTTTGGATTTGGATTTCACTATTGATCCTACCTTCAATATTTATGAAGCCAGCCGTGATTTACATCGGGCCAGGAGAGCAGAATGGCATGAAGAATACACCATGCCATCACTCTGGCGTTTCTATCTGCCCAGTAAAATAAGTCATGGAAGTTATTGGCATTTCTGGGGAACCGAGGAAGAAGTAGATTGGAAAAAGAATTACCAACTGTGGATGACCTTTATCAATGAATATAAAAATCGTGGTGGCCGGGTGACTGCCGGTTCTGATTCCGGATTTATTTATCAATTGTATGGATTTGCTTACATCCGTGAACTGGAACTATTGAGAGAAGCTGGATTCCATCCTCTGGAAGTCATCCGATCTGCTACACTGAATGGGGCTATAGCGCTTGGTATGGAGGATGAGATTGGAAGTGTGGAGGTTGGGAAAAAAGCTGATTTTGTAATCGTAGAGGAGAATCCCCTTAAAAATCTAAAGGTACTGTACGGCACCGGAGCTATTAAACTCACCGATGATAATGAAGTGGTCCGGGTCGGTGGTGTAAAATATACGGTAAAAGACGGGATTATTTTTGATGCAAAACAACTGTTGGAGGATGTTCGAAACATGGTCAGAGATGCAAAGAATAAGGAAGACTTTGAAATCATTCAGCCTGGTATTCCGGCAAAGTCTAAGATATAGATAGAATGCCTAATTGGACTATGCATCTGACAATGTATTACTTGTAGGGAGTGGTTATATTACTCCGAAGTAGCAACGGATGAACACTCCTTTAATCGGATACGGACTTTGGAGCCTGTTTCCAAGATTATCTTCACTAATTCCCTTATTTGGGATCGGCAACTTGTAAACCGATGTTTTTAATTTAGAATTGCAGCCTGTGATCGAAACACCTTGTCATAGAGATATCCGGTGCAAATCATATTTAAGCCGTATACTTGCCGCCTATGAAACTATTGACTGTCCCTTATAAAGAAGTTGAGCAGTTTTCTGCAACGGATATTGCCTTTTCGCAACAAAGTCAAGCCCTCCAGGCATTTGCAAAATATTCCACCGATTTAAACTCCTTCGAGCAAGTTATAGCGGATAAGCAAAAAGATCCAGTCGATCGGAACCTATTGTATGAGGTTGTAAAAGCGCAATACCAGCAGTACATCACCGATACCAACGTGGCTCAAAGGCAAATTGAAAAGCTTAAAGATGCCAATTGTTTCACCATCATTACCGCCCATCAACCGGTGCTATTTACCGGCCCGGCTTACGTGGCTTATAAAATTATATCTGCGATAAAACTCGCAGAAGATTTATGCACCAAATTTCCAGCATTCCAATTCGTTCCCGTTTTTGTGACGGGGGGTGAAGATCACGATTTTGAGGAAATGGACCATATGACTTTGTATGGCAAAAGCATTAAGTGGGAAAGTGAAGAAACCGGATCAGTGGGTAGGATGAGTACAAAGTCCCTACAAGCCTCACTTAAACAACTTGAAGAAATTCTAGGTAATTCTCCTGTAGCTCAGGAGGTATATAAGATCTTTGCCGACACCCATACGCA
>JAGQWV010000842.1 GCA_020437045.1 Saprospiraceae bacterium
GTACCTCTGTAGCAATGGGTGACCAGACTTGCATCCGGAAAATATTGTTTTCTGATATATCGAATGCGGATTCCATTTGCACCCGGAATAGGCTAAATGATCGATCATAACCTTTGGTATAAGAACCGACACTATCACTTTTATTGATACCGGAGGTATCAGGATTGGCAATAGCACCATTAAAAGTACCGTCTGATGCCACCCAATTGAGATTAGGCCCGTTTTCAAAATCTTCCCAGACTACCTGGGCTGATAGCATGCTTACTGTAAGTAGTAGCAGCGTGACTAGTAGATTTTTCTTCATTTTTTTTGTAGATTTTAAAAGGCAGTTATTAATGAAAATCAAATTATATTATGGGTTAAGGATTATTTTTTTTACATAGTTATGGTGGTCTGCTTTGAAGAACAGATAGTACATGCCCACCCCCAATCGATCTGCTAATTCAACATGAATTACCTCAGAATCTGGAACAGCTTTGAATAATACTTCCTTACCTGATTGGTCGAAAAGCTTCAGCTCATTCAAGTCATGATTTTTGTTCTGGATATAAAAACCTTGTTTTGCCGGATTGGGAAAAATAATGATGTCTGATTCAAATTGCTCAACTGCAGTGGTCGAATTATCTTCAATAAATCCAATCCTGGACAAGGCATCGTTGATTTCCTGATTACGCATGAAGTAGTCCCAGAGCAACCCTGAGCGGTAATTTTCAATCATGCAGATTATTGGGCCCTGATCAATGGCGAGATACGAATCCGCGTACCAATTCAGGGTTGGATTAAATGCATCATAGAACCCCATGGGGCCCCAAACCTTTTCGCGGTAGGTTTCTAAAAAAGATCGGGCTGCAGCAATGGACTCAGCTGGAGTATAAGCTATTGAGCTAATAGAAGCAGAAGGTGTGATTGTACCATTGTCAGCATTCTCATTCGGAGCATGAGCTTTATATCCGTTGGGGTCATCACTGGCCGTAAGCCCCCAACAATCCGGGCCATAGCCCAGGTATTGATTTGGATTGTCAATGCACCATGCCCTGTTTATTAAAGTCTGATTTTGAGCCTGAAAAAAATAATTTGCATATGCATCCCTTTTGTTACGAGGATCAAGACCTAAAAAAGAATAGTGAGTGAAAAACAGAGGTCCACCCGTGCCATTACCAACCTCCAATTTGTAACCATAAAAGGTGCGGCCGTTCAAATAATTATTACTGGCCCAGCCTTTGGCATACATGCTAGTTGGTAGTGTATGTGTCGGAGAGGCAATTCCAAGTATGTAGGTAATCATGGTTTCATTCCAACCCCGGATTGTTAAATTGATTTCAAATCCATAATTAGGTGACCAATGCCAGTTAAGTACCTGGTTGACCTGCTTGCGATACCAATTCCAATCGACGCCTTCCCACAATGCTGTAATATCACTTCTTAATTGAATCTCCTCCGGAGTGTCCAGGTCAAAGTAGGCTCTTGCGGTCAGGAGACCTTGGATCAGAAATGCTGTTTCAACTAAATCTCCACCATTGTCTTTGAGGCTGAAAGGAATGACTTTGCCGGAATTACCATTTATCCAATGCGACCAGGCTCCGTGGAATCGATCGGCAGCGGAAAGAAATGCTACAATTTTTTGCAATCGCGCTTGACCTTCCTGCCGGGTGATAAAATTCCGATGTATACCGACAATGATTGCCATGATTCCAAATCCACTTCCTCCACTGGTCACGAGATCGCCGGATGTGTTTCGCTCTCTCGCTAATCCTGATTGAGGATGTCCAAAGTCCCAAAAGTATTTGAAAGTTGCTTTTTGGATTTCCTCTAAAAATTGATTATCATCTAACTGTAGTAACCGATCTATGGTGTCTGTCTGTTGATTTACCGAACCTCCGTTGGATACCGGATTGGAAAAAGTAAGGAAAAATAGAGCACATCCATAAGGGTAAAGCCACTTAGATCTAACCTGTTTTCTGGAAGAAAAAACACGAATAGAAAGTAGCACGAAAAGGTTGATCGTAACCCAATAGATCATAAAAATGGCAATATGGTCTGCTTACAATGTTAAACAATTGTAAACGGAAATGCCAGTTATCGACCTCACTTTAACTACGCCATTAAGCGAAAACGCGAATTTTTGGGCTTTAGGTGTTTGGTTATAATTTTCAGTGTATCAATTATTTATGAAAATATATGGAAGTTAGTTAAAATTTTACGTTACTACGCCAATGATCTTAGTGGAATTAATACTGTAAAAGGATGTCTAGAATGTTCTCATCAGTTTGAAGTCCCATTTTTTGGCGCAGACGATAGCGTTTATTCTCCACCCCACGAATACTAATGTTTAGTAGTGGGGCTATTTCTTTGGTTGACAAGTTCATTTTAAGATAGGCTGCGAGTTTGAGATCTCCGGCAGTAAGATCGGGATAATCCTGTTTCAACATTTTGAAGAAGTTGTCATGAACATCATTGAAGTTCATTTCAAAGACTTTCCAATCGTCCTGGTTAGAAAGATGCTGCTGGACCATACGTATCAACTGATGATATTGTTTATCCGGAAACTGATGTCCCAGCTGACGACGGATCTCGGAAATCTGGTCTTTAATTGTCGAGAGTACTTTGTTTTTTTGGATAATGTTCATGGTGGAGTTGGCAAGTTCCTGACTCTTATGCTTCACTTCCCGCTCAAGCAGTTCATTTTGAAGCTCTAGTCTTTGACGGTTGATTTCCCGTTCCTTGGCAATCAAAAGTCGCCGGATATTTACCTTGGATTGTTTGTCATAGTAGAGCACTAGTACCCAAACAAATGCGGCCACTACAGCGGCGAATAAGATGCGGGCTAATGTGGTCTGATGCCATGAAGGAAGTTGTTCGATTTTCAATTGATCGCTCTTATCAACCCCCTCGTACTGCAGGTTAAATTGATAAGAACCAGGTGCTAAATTGGTGTATTCTTTACGCACTTGTGAAGACCATGGCGACCAGGTCAGATCAAAACCTTCTAACTGGTATCTGAATGGCCTTTGATGAGAATAATCATAGGAAGCGAAACCAAACTCAATCCGGTTTATTCGGGACGGTAAAGTGATCGAGGATTGCCAGTCACCGATACTTCGCGTTAAATCATATTCTAAGTTACCCAGGTTATCCCATGCCTTAAAAGTGGCTATTTGTGCTCTGGCAGCTATCGGTCCAGTCTTTTGTTGCTGCCACGGATTAAGGATGGCATAGCCATTTTCAAGACAAACTAAAAACCGTTGTTCGTTCAATTGTACAATTCTTTCCGAATTGTTCACTAGATCAAGACTGAAATGATTTAGAGGTGAAATTCCCTTAAAGATTTCCAATTGGTTTTCTCTGACAACAAAACAAAGGCTATCTGAAAAGGGCAATATACGATCATAAGCTTCGGGCATGGGGATATTAAAAGTAAACTCTTCAAAATGTTCGCTCGTATGATTAAACGTAAAATATTGTGTGCCGCATCTGAAAATGATGTGATCCAAATATCTGACCATTGTAATATTATAATCGGAGGGGATTCCATCATTTTCTGTAAATGATCGTATAGCCAAGATTGTGTCCTGCTCGAAATCGATCTTTAAGAGATGCAGTCCACGGTAAGGGTTGACAACCCATAGGTTTCCTCTTGAATTGAATGCGAGTTGTTTTCCTCCTCCTTTAAATCCGTTTAATATCTTATCGAAAGCCCATTGATTGCTAGTTTTTTTGAATATTACCAGTCCGGTATATGTACCTTCAATAAGTATATTGGGATGGTCAGGTACTACCTGCAGATTCCATCCTCCACTTACTTTTGAAATATGCTGCAACTCGGCATTCTGCAACAAGAAAGTACCGTTATTATGTCCGAAGAACAATTGATTATCAATGATTTTGAGCTGGAGTACCTGCCCCTGGCTACCAGATACCAGCGTGAAAGGACTTTCGGAGACCGATGGTGAAATCTCTCGATAAAAGAGACCTTGGTTAGTTCCCAGAAATAGCTTGTTATCAAATTCGACCGCGTCGAATACTGTTCCTAATTGTCCACTATTATCGCGATAAAAAGTGATGGGACTCTGCAAATCGAGAAGGTCAATACCATCATCTAATCCAATCCATAAATTTGACATGGAGTCTTCAAAAAGTGAGAGTACGGTGTTATTCTGTAAACCGGAATTTTTGTTTAAATGATAATTTAAGTGTCCTGCATCGTCGATAATAAGGAGCCCGTCTGATATTGTGCCAATAGACCATGCTCCAGAAGATAAGTAGGTCAGTTTGTTGATTTGGTGGGCGGTAATGATGTCATCGACTTCGGTTTTCCATTTTATTAATTTGTTTTCCTTAAACTTAAATAAACCATTATTCTCGGTGGCTATTATAATTTCTCCTTGCCTTGATTTAACAAGACCGGTTACTTTTAGATTTTGGACCTCACTCTGGGCAATAAATGGTTTGAAAGTGTCATCATCAAAGAGCATTATGCCATGCCCAATCACTTGAAGGGCAAATCTATTTGAATCTATTGAGTGTAAAAAACGGATAGAATAAGGAGGTGTGATCTGAGTGATTTTTTGTCCATCGTACTTGAAGATAGTTCCAAATGAATGGAAATAGATGGCCTCCTTAATTTTTACAATATTCCATATTTCTTCTCTCTCTGTGACTTTTCGGTCTATCAGGTCTGTCAGACTAGTGTTCCGTCAGGACATATAT
>JAGQWV010000843.1:0-490 GCA_020437045.1 Saprospiraceae bacterium
TGGAATAATTCTCAAAAAAACAAATAAAAATTCTCAATACAAAAATCTGATATTATGACCAACTTAGAACTTTTAAAAACTATTTACCAGGGATTTCTCAACGGAAATATGGATGTACTTTTTTCCAATCTTGCCGAAGAAGCAATTTGGAAAATTCATAGTGCTCCAGATTCACCACTTCCGGCAGTATCTATAGGAGCCGATGAGATCAAGGGGTATTTTCAAGCCTTGGATTCGGAAGTAGAATTAAGGAAGTTTGATATTAAGCAAATATTAGACGGTGGGGATACTTTTGCCGTATTGATCGATCTCGATCGAAAGTATAAAAGCAGTGGTGCCGAAAAACAGGGTCAATATGTGCACATTATTAAATTTAATGAAGATGGTCAATTGGCCTCTTTTGATGGCTACGAACCCAGTGCATAATGTTATTGTTTGTCTAATCCCAAGAAGCATTCCGGGATCGTTTTTAGGTGTATTAGTAGTGTTT
>JAGQWV010000843.1:512-2937 GCA_020437045.1 Saprospiraceae bacterium
TTTGTCTTATTCAAACGGACCAGGCAAAAATATGTAGGAGACAAATTGTTTAAAGGATTTGATTGATACTTACAGATGTTTGCCCACGAAGAGAGATGTTTAATACTGGCCAAAAAAAAGCTTTACTTTTCGAAGAAATCGTTAATGCCGTTAAGTAAGGGAGTTTCTATGATTAAGAAAAAGATTCTTATCAAGTAGTGAGATCGGCAAATCCCGGGCTTGTCGAAGTACATTCGCCGGCTTATGAAATGCCTGTTCTTCTCTTAGCCTAACGGCAAGAAATTATGATTGTGGATTCGAGGGTATTTAATCTAACTAAAGGTAGATTGATGTGTAATCCAGAGTGTTGGTTCAAATACGGGAATTTTTGATGACATCATCCATTGCGATGTATTCGCGTACATTTGCGAAAATTCGTGGACAAAAAACTATGGATAGAGTAAAGGGGTTATTGCTAACAAAGAATGAGGGGAGCGAAGTCATTACCGGTCAAAGTCTCAAAGTAATCATAGTCCATAACCGGAAAAGGATCTTAAGGAGTTGGTAAAAACTAAGAAAAATTACGATTAAAAAAATTAAGCCCTCGCAGATTTTTAGTGGATATCTTCCCAATTCTCCCAACCCGGTGCAATCTTTCCCCATTGAGTCCGGGCTTCATTAGCATTCAGAAATGACTTTAAATTTGTGGTTTCTTTAAGCTTTA
Organism: Saprospiraceae bacterium; assembly: GCA_020437045.1. Lineage (GTDB taxonomy): Bacteria > Bacteroidota > Bacteroidia > Chitinophagales > Saprospiraceae > JABDMH01. Next base: position 1,216 of record JAGQWV010000843.1, read on the forward strand.
AGTATTGTTTTTTGGGAATAATCTATAGCCTATCCACCGGTAATTGCTGACCGGTCCAGATTGACGGCAAAACTAATTGTCAAAGCACCGTATCAGATTGGCTTCGCCCGGGTCTTAATCATCCGATACTTGCTCCCCTCTTTGCTTCAAGGTGGGATAGGGAGTGTCGTAACCCTTTACGGAATGCCAGATGATGCGATTGAAAAGATCTTCATCTGCCTGATCCACCTCGTCAAGTGGCATTTCCATGGATTTTTGCGCATAATACAATGGTTTGCCGGTCAGACTTCCCAAACCTGGATTCATCTCATCAAGGGGGATGTTGTTGGCAATAGCTGTATAAGGAGTCGAATCGATTTCATTTACAAAGCAATCTTCCATGGAGTTGGCGGCCATATCAAATTGGGTCATTGGTGCTAGACCAAAGATGAGTTCGATCGTACGCAAAATGCTGTTTTGGTTATAATGAGTGCTGATGGTGGCTCCGCGTTTAGTGTAGGGACTGATGCATAAAGCTACTGTGCGTCGGCCATCCACATGATCAAGGCCTGCCTGTGGATCGTCCTGAACGACAAATATGACAGTCTCTTTCCAAAAACGGCTTTGGCTCACGGCCTCTACAATTCGTCCCAATGCCAGGTCATTGTCTGCTACAGCAGCGCGGGGTGTCGGATATCCTTGCCTGGTGCCCACGGTGTGGTCGTTAGGTAAAAGCATAATGGTAAAATTGGGGAAATTGCTATTTTCTTCAAATTCCCGAAATTCCTTGATAAATTCCCGTGCCCGGTAGACATCAGGAACCGTTCCCGGAAAACCTACATAAGTTGGTGCCAGATAGGGCTCCAGAGTATGCAATTGATTGACTGCACGGATCGAAATCTTATGGGTGTTTTGCAGATAATCCTGATAGATATCTGTCCAGGTGGCATCCTTGGGCTGAATGTCTGCCCGGACGAATTCACCATAATTACGAAAGGTTAGTCCAGCACGCATGACATGATCCCAGATGAAACCGGAGGCAGCATAAGCCAGGGCATCATCGCCGTCGTAGGGATAACTGCGCACGAACCCACCGAAACTCTTTTCTATATAATCTGTTGCTACACCCTCATCTGTCCATTGGTGTCCATCGGCGCTTAGTACGCCATTGCAGTAAGTATTATCAAGTAAGACGAATTTCTCCGCCAGTGCATGATGGTTGGGAGTTACCTCACGTCCAAATTGACAGAGTGTTGAATCTCCATTGCCCTGGGGAAGATCGCCGAAAATCTGGTCGTAGGTGCGATTTTCTTTAATAATGTAAAGAACATGTTTAAAGATTGATTTTTCTCCCGGACGTAAGGGAACAGGAACAACACGCTCCTGTACCTGGCTGAGATGTAAGGTCTTGTTGAGCCGGGGAAGGCGCATGTTGGTGGCAGCTTGGATCGTATAGGCTTCGAGTTCTTTGGGTTCGGGGCGGCTGATAAATGTAACAGAACCGGTGTGGTCGTGTGAGTTAAATCCTCTGCGATCCGGTACCCGGGTACTATCCCGGCTACCAATACCCTTAGTATTTGCAACGATAATTGAATTGCCATCTTCGGTCACTGCGACCGCTCCGGGATACCAACCGGTTGGGATCAGACCGGTGATGCGATCATGGTCCAGGTCGATGGTTGCCAAAAGGTTATTTCCACCATTTGCTACATATAAGATTTTTCCATCCGGTGAAATGGCTAA
>JAGQWV010000844.1 GCA_020437045.1 Saprospiraceae bacterium
TATTCATTACTTTAAACCACAGCGGTGGAACCATCGCCAATAAAATAGATCCGGGATAGCCGGTGGGCAATTGGGGGCTTTTCGCATAGGGTTGTAATAATTGGTACTTCTTGCTTGCCTTGCAATGGTGGTCTGCATGCCTTGTCAACTCGTATAGCAGAATTCTGCCTAAAAGGTGATTGGAATTCCAGGAATGTTCAGGACCAACCTTTTCAAAACCACCAGACTTTTTTTTATTGCGCAACAGACCATAGTGCTCAATATAGTTTATGGATTCCAACATCAAAATTCCAATTATTCCTGCCAGAAGCACTAAGAGCCCAGCGACCATACCAAATAAATAAAATACCATCACCAGATAGATCACTTGAATTATAACAAATTGGATCATCTGATTGAAGATGGAAATTGATGGCTTGCCATGTTTCAATAGTCGTGAGTCCTCCAGTTTCCAGGCACTTCTAAAACCATCCACAGCCGAGCGAATCCAAAATCGATAAAGTGTTTCGTTATATCTGGCAGTTGCAGGATCAAAGGGAGTTGCCACATAGCGGTGATGACCCCGGTTATGCTCAATATAAAAGTGCTGATAAAAGGCAGGTATCAGAAGTATCTTTGACATCATTATCTCGTATCCTCTGGAGCGGTGTCCCAATTCGTGCGCAACATTGATACCGGAAGCTCCAATAAAAATTCCCAATCCCAGGGTATGACCTATTATTTCAAACAGTGTTTCTGTTCCCTTACTTATGGTCAGAGCATAATAATAAACCATCATAAAAACGATGGGAATATTGATGTATAACAAATAATCAAAAAGAGGATGAACAGCGCGTTTCTCTTTAAACTTAGAAGGAACACTGGGTGGCACAGTTAGAAAAAGCTCTAGGACGGGCACCAGGAAAAATGCGAAGAGAAAAGCGCTATAGGACCAAAAACCTCCGGCATACAATCCCAAAAACACAAGGACAGGACCAAGATAAGCGAGCAGATATTTTAAATCAGAAATTTGCATACCTTCTAAAAATACGCAATCTTGATACGATTCCTATCTTTGCCAAACTTAAAAAATAGACATGATCATATCCACAACCAACGATTTACCGGGGTACGAAGTAACCGAAGTCATCGATATCGCGCGGGGAAGTACGGTTAGAGCCCGCCACATTGGCCGAGACCTGTCCGCTGTGTTTAAAAGTATGGTTGGTGGTGAGATCAAAGAATATACCCGATTAATGGCCGATGCCCGTGAACAGGCTATAGACAGGATGGTCGCTGATGCAGAGGAACTGGAAGCAGACGCCATTATCAACGTCCGTTTTATGACTTCCATGGTATTACAGGGTTCGTCAGAAATTCTGGCGTACGGAACCGCTGTCAAGGTGCGAAAAAAAGTATAATCTATGTCCACGCCTAAATCAATCGTCAATCGCAAAGCCAAGTTTGAATATACTTTCGTAGACACCTATGAAGCCGGAATTATTCTGGCAGGAGCGGAAGTGAAATCACTGAGAGCAGGAAACGCTAATCTAACAGATGCCTATTGTTTCTTTCGCAAAGGCGAATTATATATCAAAGGTTTTTACATCGCCGAATATAAAATGGCTCACCATTTCCTCCCAGATCCAAGACAAGAACGAAAACTTCTACTTAATAAAAGAGAGCTTCAGAAACTTGAAAAAAAAGCCAAAGAAAAAGGATTTACTATGATACCCTACAAGGTTTATTTTAATGATAGAGGTTTAGTCAAAATTGAAGTAGTGCTTGCACAAGGAAAGAAAATGCATGATAAGCGACAATCAATAAAGGAAAAAGATACACGTCGCGAACTTGACCGGATCAAGAAGACCCGATTATGATTGCAAAGCCCTATTGCGGGTTATAATTGCTCATCTGGTCTTGAAACCAGCCAGCCAGTGCTTTTCTCTCCTCATCGGATAATTTTGCATCAGCATGCATCCAGGTATAGGAAGGCAAAGGCATATGGCCTTCAAGTACCTCTTCATAACACTCTTCCAACTTGTGGTGCGCCCGCTTATCCGTATAAGTACCCCATTCCGAAAAATTCAGATGATGTCTTCCTTCATTAATGTGCTGCTTAATCCAGAAGGAAAATGGTGCAATATTCGTATACCATGGATAGCTGGTATGGTACGAATGGCAATCATAGCAGGATACCTTCATAAGGTCAGCTAACTCCTCAGGTGGTTGAAGGATCGTTATAATATCCTGTGCCGGGTCAGCGGATGGATTGGCCTTGTCAATACGTATGAATTGGATCAATATTAAAACAATAAGCAATCCCACTAAAACCTTTTTAACAATCTTATTCATCGAATCTATTTATTATACGGGTGCAAACTACAAAATTGAATGTAATACGATTAGTTTCTGTTTCGAAATCGCGTGCGCAATGCTTTAATCCCCTGAATACCTTGTACTTTCTCTACCACAACTTCCTCGATCTCCGGTTCGAGCAGATTCTCATCAATCAGCAGTTGCAGGTAATTTGAATACTCTTCTCGGTCTTTTTCATTTAGATACACAATCACCAACTTATCCCGTTGTGTCAATCGCTCCTTACTACCGGCCAAATGAGCCTTATCAATCCTTTTTTTCA
>JAGQWV010000845.1 GCA_020437045.1 Saprospiraceae bacterium
CTTCCAGTGTATGGCCTCGTAAGCCTCTTTCATGTTTATGACATTGAGTAGTACCAAAAGAGAAACTCCGGCCATGGTACCTACCATGATATCCACGATGTCTGCTGCGGCCAAAATAACGATGCCTAAGAGAATTCCGAGCACGGTAAAGAATTTACTTCGGTCGAAATCCGTCATGGCATCTTCTGAAATCACCGCAAAAGGAGCATCCTGTTCCATTTCTCTCCTTCTGAGTTCTTTGATAAAGTGATTTTTTACTTCAGCCAGAATTACATCACCGGAGCGAATGGGTGTTTCGTAAAGTTGTTCATGTAATATTTCTTCCCGGTGTCGGATGGCCAATGGAATAGCCCGGTATCGCCTACGAAAGTCTAATTCCCGAAGCGTATATCCATGCATTTCTGAATCAGCCGTGACCACCATTTCGACCAGACTTGATTCAATTCCATCCAATCGATTACCACCGATATTCACATTGGGCAATACGCTTACTTTTACCCGGTCTTTGAGCGATTTTATTTTATCGACATTGCATCGAATTTTTAATATATCGTGCTTTTTTAAGAAAAAATCACCGGGTGGTAGAATGAATTTCTGACCATTTCGACGAATTTCAATAATGTCCATTTCCAGATCCTTCACCAGATCAAAATCCATGATACGGGAGTTATTGGTATCCAGCTCTTGCAGAATCTCAATCTCAGTCAGATAATCCCGCATCCCAAATTTTGCCTCAAGGTCCTTTTCTTCCCTCCGTTGAGGTAACCAACGGATACCAATAAATACCATGTAGGTGATCCCGGCAACCAACAAAATCAGCCCCATAGGGGTCATCGTAAACATAGATAGGGGAGCTAGCCCTTCCTTTTCGGCAATTCCACTAACCAGTATATTGGTAGATGTCCCGATGAGTGTACAGGTACCTCCGAAAATCGAAGCAAATGAAAGCGGAATCAACATTTTGGAGGGACTGTGACCGGATGCTTTGGCAATTTGGAGTACGACCGGAATAAAAACAGCAACGACAGGTGTATTATTTATAAAAGCGGAAATAACGGCAATCAATACCATCATGAGAAGAATTCCCCCATTAAACTGTTTTCGGAAAGTAGAGGACAGTTGATTCGCCAGAAATTGCAAGGCACCTGTTTTTAAGAGTGCTGCACTTAAGACAAACATGAAGGTCACAGTAATCGTAGCATGGTTGCTGAATCCGGCAATTCCTTCTTCCGGCGAAAGCACTCCCGTAAGGATCAGGAGGAGCATGATCAAAATAGCTACGAGATCTATCGAAAGGATCTCCGTGGCAAATAATATGATGGCAATCACAATGATTACCAGGGTCATTATCGCAGCTGCTGTCATAGTACAGGTCAGGGTCACGCTGACGGGTTAAAGATATACTTAGTCTATCAACTTTATAGACTATTGCAAAGTTTATTTTATTTTTTCTTTCCTGCCAGTTTATCCTCACGGGCAATGATCTCCGTAAGTGTCGCCTTTTTGAGCAGGTCAACGGTCTTGTTCCGCACTTCTAAAAAAACATCCCGCTGGCCACAGGTTTCTTCATCTTTACATTCTTCACAACGCTCGTAGTAAAGATAGCTGACGCAGGGTAACAGTGCAATCGGACCATCGAAAAGTCGCATCACATCGGCTAAATTGACTTCATCGGGTTCCTTCAAGAGATAATAACCACCGCCTTTACCTTTTTTGCTGGATAGAATTCCCGCTTTTTTCAGATCTAATAAAATAGCTTCCAAAAATTTTTGAGGAATATTTTCCTGCTCTGCGATCTCACTAATCAGAATTGGACCTTCATCTTTTCGTTTGGTCAAATGCACCAGAGCGTTGATTGCGTATTTTGTCTTTTTCGAAATCATGAGTTATTTCCACTTGGATATTAAACCCGGTTAAAAGTAATGAGATTTTTGAAAGTGGTTTTAATTCTTGATTTTAATAAGATTGTCTTTGTCTGGTTTCTTTCAAAATCATATTGATTACATATTTCGACGATATTTTCCTCCGACCTCAAAAAATGCGTGGGTAATTTGACCAAGTGAACAATATTTGACTGCTTCCATCAGATATTCAAAGAGGTTTTTACCTTTCAATGCAGCAGACTGTAATTGTTTTAGTTGAAGGTCAACCTGGGCATTGTTTCTTGATTTAAACTGCTGTAAATTAATTATTTGCAATTTTTTTTCCGCTTCAGTAGCCCGGATGATTTCGTCAGGAATGATGGTGGGTGATTGATTTCTCGACAGAAAAGTATTTACGCCAACAATTGGATATTCACCCGTATGTTTTAGCGTTTCATAATACAAGCTTTCTTCTTGAATCTTACTTCGCTGATACATGGTTTCCATGGCTCCTAGTACACCCCCGCGAAGTGATATATTTTCAAATTCCATTAAAACCGCATCCTCGACCAGGTTTGTCAACTCATCAATAATAAAGGATCCCTGCAAGGGGTTTTCATTTTTTGCCAATCC
>JAGQWV010000846.1 GCA_020437045.1 Saprospiraceae bacterium
GATAAAAAACACTATTGCATTGATTAAAGAGATTACACAGGAAATAGAACGACACGGAGCTCGCTTAGTTGCCGTTTCGAAAACAAAATCGGTAAGCGAGATCATGAAGATCTATAATGAGGGACAGCGAGTATTTGGTGAAAACCGGGTACAGGAACTAATGGATAAAAAGGATTTGCTTCCAGGCGATATTCAATGGCATCTGATTGGACATCTACAGCGTAATAAAGTCAAATACATAGCTCCTTTCATCAGCATGATTCACTCCATAGATTCTCTGGAGCTTGCAGCTGAAGTTGATCGACAGGCAGCAAAATTGAAGCGTAAAATCCCAGTACTGTTGCAAATTAGAATTGCGGAAGAAGAGACAAAATTTGGAATATCTCCTTCGATGATCGACCAGTTTGCTAGTGACCTTTTGCGACAAGGATCAACATATTTAGTTTTTTCAGGTGTAATGGGAATGGCAAGTTTTGTCGATGATGAAGATCAGATCGCAAGAGAATTCAGAAATCTTAAAATCACTTTTGAGCATCTTAGGAAGCAATACTTTATGGATAATCCGGATTTCAGGGAGATCTCCATGGGGATGTCAGGAGATTATAAAATTGCTCTGACAGAGGGTAGTACCATGGTGAGAATTGGTAGCCTGATCTTTGGGGCCCGTAACTGACACCCATTACTATTCCATTTTGACCCAGGGCTTAACAGTACTCCCTTCCTTGGTGAGAATATTTGCATAGTATAATCCCGGATGAAAATTAGACACTTGAATCTCTATGTCAGTAGCTGACCCGGACCATTCATACATCTTTCTTCCAGCTGCGTCTACGATAGTGATCCGGGCCAGAGATTGATTAAGACCACGGATAAATACGGACGATGTAGCAGGATTGGGATGGAGGGTTACAAGTGAGGGGCTTAGAAAATCCCGGCTTGGGACCATTTGACTGTTTCGAAAAGAGGTGTGAAACAGACTTACTCCACCTCGAGCACTACCAATAATTAGATCCATATAGCCGTCGTGGTCGATGTCATCAAGTCGAGGTTTTGACCGTGCCCCCTCCCGTATGGCGGAAATAGGATGATCTGCAATGGGCGTTAAGATATCAGTTGGGCTGACATTAGTGATATCATAAAGCAGCATGTTGCCGAAATTGGTGCCAACAATCAGGAATGTTGTGTCTTCTCCGTGAAAAACAGAGGGAGAGGACATGCCAAAAACAGCATTATCCTGTCTGGCATCTATGCCACCAAACTCTTCATAGTTTTCAATATGCTGCGGATCCGATTCGAAAAATGGATCGGTTGTTGATCCAAGGTTGTGGAAATAATTGATCGTGCCTCGCTCTTCTCCTAGGAGCATGTCAAGGATGCCATCTCCATCTATATCGGTAAAAGCAGGCGCACTACTAAATCCTACATCTATGTCAAACCAGGGATAAGTCACCGTTCCCATCTCAAAGGGCCCGTTTTCAATGCCAATATTCTCCACAAAGATTAATTTTCCAAATTTATTGCCAATCACCAGATCCAGATCAGCGTCACCATCAATATCAACGGCCACAGGTGACAGGGCATCCACGTCATCCATAATTAAACTGGAAAGATCCAACCAATCTTCGTCAACCAATTCGTACTGGGGTAATGTACTCGATCCTGTATTCTGATAAAGAAAAAGTTGCGATGGGTGCTCAGGTATATAATCTTTATGAAATCGACTGCCCACTAAAACATCCAGGAGTCCATCTCCATTATAGTCGATAAAAACAGGGTTTGCCTCAGTGCCAAAATCAAGCATTCCATCATTGATGAATGATTTAGTTTCCAGTATGAAATTATCATTTTCACCCCCTGAATAAAACCAAACTTGTTCAACATTTTGCCGGGCATCTTTCTCGTTGGGCGAGGCCACCAAATCCTGAATGCCATCATGATTGATGTCTACAAAGTAAGCTGCCGGAAAATATGCGATCTCGATACGTTCATTGACGTCAGGGAAATCGGAAGTTTGAGAAACAATCCATCCTAGTTTGTTCGTTCCTCCATTTTCGAGATAAAGCATATTTGGGTAAGTCAGGTCTCCCAATACCACATCCTTGTCTCCATCCTGGTCAAAATCGACTGTGGTCACTGTCGATCCACTGTGTAGCCTGGCTGTTTGCTGGGAAGAAGGACAAGAAAGAGAATCGGAGGAAAGAATGACTTCGTTGGTATTAAAACTTTCGACAATACGGCCCCAACATTTATCTTCGAGTACGTAATCAAATTCATCGGTACTCAAACCGTTTTCCACAACCATATTCCGGTAATAATATAGTTTTGTTCCGTCTGATTGGAAAGTGAGGATATCAAGATCTCCATCACCATCAATATCGTCAATAGCGGGAATATCGGTGGCAGAGACATATATATTGGTAATGGTCCCGCTTGCGGTCGGATATCCCAAAACTCCTACTGGATTGTCAAAAACAATTTTTGAGAAGGACATCGTGTTTCCATTCTTATGGCCTTTGTATACATCTATGCCGGGCACTCCGGTGGTTGAATAACTAAAAATATCGACAATGCTGTCGCCGTCGAAATCTCTCAAAAGGGCCCATTCCTGTAACTCGGGAAAAC
>JAGQWV010000847.1 GCA_020437045.1 Saprospiraceae bacterium
ATGAAAGAATTAGCGTGCATTAGCGATAATTAGCGGATGGCTCTTGCTACTATTTGATTAGATGTTTTGTCCGCGAATGAACGCGAATTTCCGCGAATGGAATATGAAAGAATTAGCGTACATTAGCGATAATTAGCGGATGACTATTGCTACTGTTTAATTAGATGGTTTGTCCACGAATGAACGCGAATTTCCGCGAATTGATTGAGAGTGCATTAGCGATAATTGGCGGATGACTCTTGCTACTGTTTGATTAGATGTTTTGTCTGCGAATGAGTGGAATTTCCGCTAGTGGAATGGATTAGTGAATTAATGATCTATTTTGTGTCGAAAGTTCAGCTACTCATTTATTTTAAGCAATCTCTTGGTATACAGTAATCGGTTTTTGTTGTCCAAGAACTGCATGAGAGCTATACCTGGAACAAGGGGGTCCAGATTCAGCTCGACCATTGATTGTCCATTTAATTGAAGCACCTTATCTGTGTTTCCCTGGAGATTGGTAATAATTATTTTGTAGATCGGTATGTCAGAGGTTATGGTGACTATTTCAGTGAAAGGATTTGGAGTCACGGTGACGTTGACTTTTTTTTTTATTGGAATTAGAGTGGGAAATAATTTGCGAATCTATCGAATACAGATATAGATTTCTGCCTGAGTTAAACGGACCTTCTTCATCGGTGATTAACAATTGTTTATCAGATAAAAAACAAATAGCTTCCTTTTGGCTGAGATGTCCCAGGTTTATTTGTCGCACTTCACCAGAAAAAAAGTGATCATCTTCATAATTATAGAAGAGCCATATTTTATCGGAGGAAAGCAGACACATTTGCCGGCCATCATCGGAAATGTCACCGGCGGTAATCCAATGGTTTTCTTTAGGAGATCCTCCAGTGTCAAAAACACCAATTTTTTCGGCTATAAAGGTTCCTGCTGTATCCGGAAGACAATAGAGCAGGGTGAGACCATCAAAGGGATCCGTTCGATTCTTAGTGCAAAGATAAAGGTGATGATCCCACCACATCAGACTCTCACAATCGAAATACAAGCTATCCAAACCTGGTGGAAAGGAATGTTGGTCTTCATATCTGAAAGTGATTATTTCTGCGATTGCCGAATCCGAGTCAATTGGATTGGCTATTTTAAATATCGTGAGATCGGTTTCTTTATTTTCATTGTTTCCAACATTTCCAATGTAAAGATTACCGCTTACATCTTGCGTTATGTCTTCCCAATCCCGATTCCAGGCATTTTGTATATAAACAGTCTTCAGAAGATTGCCTAGCGTGTCACACAGATAGAGTTCAGGTTCACCACCACTATCGTTAAAAGTCCAGAAAATATCATCGGACACATATTCAATACCTGACGTTTCTTCAACGATGGCCGGTAGCCGGCAAACGGTGCGTAATGTCTGCCCCTTCACGTCATTAACTTTAAAAAGGAGTGTCGAGATGACGAGGAATGCCAAGAATAGATATTTTACCATCTTGATCAAAATTTAAGCGGTAATCCGATTTTGTGATTTACATCCGGTTATGCTCTGCATATTTTTTGAAATTATCCAGAATAGATTGCCAACCTTGTTTTTGCATCTCTCTGGAGTTTTCCTGCTCCGGATCGAAACATTGCACTATTTCCGTGCCATTATCAAGCTTTAGAAACTGGATCCCGACCTGGCGACCGTCATCCAGAACATAGTCAATTCTGGTATGCTTTTCTACCTGGGTATAAATTCCTCCAAAATCAAATCCGAAGCTACCATCCTTAGCTTCCATTCGAGTGAGAAATTTGCCCCCTTTTTTCAAATCGTTTTCAGCTTTGGGAGCGTGCCACTCTTCTGAGGCACTACACCATTTCGTGATGTGTTTCGGTTCGATCCAAAAGTCCCAAACCTGATCTACGGGTGCAGCAATGATTGCGCGAATAGTAATGGCATCTGAATTTTTTTCTGACTGATTCATGCTTAATATTTTTTAACGCAAAAATAGCTTACTGCGGATAATGTGGAAATGGTTGATCTTGACAAAATGAGGGGGTTGCATCGGTAGATGCCATTATAAAAGGAATGCCGCTATTCACAGTTTTTTATTTTTTGGCAGCATATCCTTTTGGCTTGGTGCAAGCCTGGATGGGCTTATTGGGGTCTCCAATACCATCTCCATTTTCATCTTTGTAAAAGGTTGTTATCTGTTCCGGTGGACATTGAGCATGTATGGTTTGATCGATAGCTCGGAGAAGAGAGAGATCATCAAATGAATCATTGCCGATTTCCCAAATCATTATTCCTCCAAAAGATTCAAGCGCTAACTTTGTTTTTTGAACGATGGATGGGATTCCATTATAGAAGATCTTTCCCACTTCATCCCGGTATGCATTGGCAGGATCTTTTTCAATGATCTTCTGATAACTAATGTAGCGGACTGCTTCGAAGTCATGTCCATAAAATGGCACACCTAGCGTCAACTTTTCCTTGGGAACCTTACGTTCGGTGGTCCAGTATTGGAGTGCCTCCTCGGCATATTCGTAAGGAGCATGAGGTCCGATAACGTCAGGACGCCAGATACCGGTTTTATCATAAACCATCACATTGATAAAATCATAAGCCATTAATGCCTCCTGGGTGATGGATGGATGTAATCCAGCGACATTCAGCGCGGATGATATCATTTTTCCATTTGCATGAAGCGCATCTTTTAATTCAACGACAAAAGGAGTATAAAGATCGGTAATCGTGGGTATAAGATTCCATTCTATATCTACATCGATACCATCTAGATTATATTGCTCAGTGAAATCGATGATTTCCTTGATGAATTTGGGTCTCGACTGGGGTTGTAGGGCTTGCAGCCAGTAAGCGGCCAGGGTCGAATCGATGCCGCCTCCGGCAATAGAAAGGAATACCTCTACTCCCGCTTGGTGTCCTTTCTGCACAATCTCCGCTAGTTTATCTTCGGCACGGAAAATTAAGTGTCCATTTTGATCCGGATTGGCGAAAGCAATGTCGAGGTGGGTTAGTCGCTCCAATTCGATCTGATCAATCAATTTAAAATTGCCGGTATGTAGATATCCCACGACTTTAAATCCTTGCCGGTCCCCAGTCTGTTGTGCCCGTATCATAGATTTATTGCAACTGAGGGATACAAGCATGCTGGCCATTATCAACCAGAGATAATTTTTTGAAAATTTCATTGAATAAATTTAGATCGATTGGATTTAAATGTACTGAAGAAAGTCA
>JAGQWV010000848.1 GCA_020437045.1 Saprospiraceae bacterium
ATTCCAACCAGTAGATGTTCGCATGGGTTATGTTGAATAATTTTAATAAGATTTTTGATGAGGTCCGAGGCGCAAAACGCAGATGTAGCCGTAGCTACAGCGAGTCTTTGCAACGAAGGAAATCGCAAAAAGATATTTAAATTAACGGCAATAATCGATGCGAACATCTACTAGCCTAAGGGGCAGAACTTACGTTGATTGATAGGGAGGGATTATCAAGTCCAGACGAAGGCAGGGCCCAATGATCTGATCAATCACTTAACCCAAACCCCGTTTAACATCACTTTTTCCACCTGACGGATATTAGAGATATTTTCCAAAGGGTCACTGGACAGCACCACCAGATCGGCGAGTTTACCTTTTGCCAAACTGCCAAGACGTTCTTCCACTCTGAAAAAACGGGCATTCTGAATCGTCGCCGCTTCAATGACTTTGCCCGTCGTCATGCCGGCTTGCACCAGCAGCTCCATCTCATGAGCATAGCCCAAACCCAATTCGGCATAAGGTACAAACGTATGCGATCCCACAACGATATTGCCACCAGCACGATCAATCATACCGGTAAACTCGAGCATCCTGGCAAAACCCTCCACTTCAATACTATCGCCCTGATCAGGCTGCTTTTCGAAAACGGCCAGATTAGGGCTAACGAAAGTGCCGTTCTCACGTAAGAGTTTCAATAGGGGATTAAGGTAGAATGTGTCTTGCAGGTCGACGCTTTTCCATACTTCATAGCGTCCTTTACGCCGGGCATTATTATCCGCTAAAATAAGCTGCTTGTATTTTTCCGCATCACGAGGATGTATCAAGGAAGTGCCAAAGGAAGTGATATGCTCAATTCCATCTAATCCCACTTTAATGGCATCTTTGGCTTTAGTAATTTCCAGATGTGCGGTAACCGGTACACCCCGGCTATGGGCCGTTTGACAAATGGTTTCTATCGTACCCAGAGGAAGTCTAAAATATACTTTGATAGCCGTAGCACCCTCATCAATGAAGTCATTAACGGCAAATTCCGCTTCCCTGGCATCCCGGACTAACATAGAATTAAGGGGATAGGCCGGAGGATACTGATCCAGATGTGGGCCCGTGAGGAAAAGCCGCTGGATAGGTGCTCCCAGCTTTCTCCAACCAAGATATGATTCATTCCAGGCTCCCGGATCCCGCAAACTGGTGACTCCCTGGGCTAAAAATTTTGGCAGCAAATCTTTCACTTTGCCTTCATGAAAATGAGCATCCAGCATTCCTGGAAGAATGAACTTTCCGGAAAGGTCTAATTTTTCTGCTCCAGCGGGGATATCTACTGATCCTGACGAACCAATTTCCATAATTCTATTGCCCTTGATGATGATGGTGGCATCTTTAATGATGGCCCCCTCTTCACCAAGTAAGGCGGTAGCCCCCATCAGGGCATAGAGGTGGTCGCCGACAGCTATTTCATGCCGGTTAAATTCCCAAATGGTGTCATGAAAATTCTCTTGCGCGATTATTAAATTGACAAAAAGAGAAATCAGTAGCATATTAAGAAACCGCATGGCAATTTTTTGGATTAAAGGGTAAAATACGAAGTTTTTAAAACACGACCGGTCCCTGAAAACTCAGAGACCGGTTTGGAATTTTTCATGTCTGTTGGTGCACCTTTGTGTGACTACTAAAAGCTATTTTTATTGGGGTTCAACGGTCACCTGTAAAATGTCATTTAGTGCCGGATAAACGAATCCATCATGGACCACCTGTACGACACCATTTTCATCGGGTCCCATGTCCGGGCCCGATTGCCGGGGTGCTTGATACATTCCCATACCAGGTTCTTCATTAACTTCGGTGCCGGCATCCCAAAGTTCCAGATAGTGGGTAATATCACCATGAATCGGATCTCCATGTTGATCGAATAAGGAAATACCTTTTGGCCCCGGTGCAGCAAATAAGTCATTGGACTGTACAAACATCGTGGCAAAGTGAAATTGCTCTCGCGGACTGATTTCGATGGTAAAAGAGTAATGCTGACCAGGCATAATCGGTGCCGGTGCTAAAGCGCCGTCAGGTGTATGAAAGACACCAAAGTCATTAATTCGAGACAGATGACTCAGGCTATTTGCCAATTGCCCTGGGTCACCATCTTCGGCCAGGGCTTCCAGACCTTGTCCATAGTCTGATTTTCCTGGTTTAAATAGTGGAGCATTAAATCTGTTTTCCGTCAACCATACACCAGGAGCAAAAGGAGTCGATAGCCCATGGTTGTTGGGAAGACTGGTTATGGTTATTTTGAAGGTTTTTTTAGAAAAAGGAAGTTGTTTGGCATTTTCAGAAGCAATATCTGCATTCAAATAATTTTCCGGACGAAGATAGCCTTCTTTTTCACACGCCGTAAAAATTAAGACGGCCATACTGAAGAAATAAAAAATTGTTCTTTTCATGATCATTTTTTAGTGATTTAATAAATGAAGCCTGATGGTTGACTGAATGATGCATTGTCAGGTTTCAATCGCTAGGGCAAAGATCAAAGGCTTATATCACGAAATGATCACAAAAGCTTGAAGGTAAAATCACATGTTGATCACTAATTACTCATGAAGATTAAAAATCATGAAGCGGAACCTAAACTAAAAGCCGGCGGTATTTTATTTTCAATTTTCAATTCACTCTGGGGAACCTGCAAATGTTTGCTGACCGGGGTATAATCGGCGGAATCGTATCGATAGAGGCTCCATTGATGATGCTGATATTCCAGGGCCGTTAGATTTTCTACCCAATCTCCGGCATTCATATAGATCACCTGGCCATTGAGCATTTTTTTAATGACAGGTACATGAATATGTCCACAGATAACAACATCGTATTCTTTTTTCAGGGCATGCCTGGCAACAATATCTTCAAAGTCATGGATATACTTTAGGGCCCTTTTTACTTTCGATTTCATCCTCCGCGTAAGTGATAAACGGGGTTTCCTAATTTTATCCAGGAGCCGATTGATACGGATAAGGTATTTGTAGCTGATCAGTCCTAATCTGGCGATCCAGGGGGAGATGGACACGGAGGCATCAAAAATATCCCCATGAAATATCCAGTACTTTTTTTGGTCGATGACAAATTCCAGATGATTTCGGAGGATGATCTTTTCATCATTAAATGGGCTATAGCCCCGGATGATATCATCGTGATTGCCCGAGAGATAATAGATTTTGGTGCCACCAGATACCATTTCCAGCAGTTGATCGATGATCTCCAGATGATTAGAAGAGAGTGCATTCCGTTTGAAATGCCAGGCATCAATAATATCGCCATTGAGCACCAGGATTTTTGGCTGGATACTTTTTAAATATTGGAGAAGTTCTGCACTATGACAAGCATAGGCACCCAGGTGTACATCAGAGATCACCACAATTTCCAGTGCTCTTTTGATCATAAACAGATAATGCTCGGTTGTTTATCAAAATTGCGCTGACAGAATTAATTCTGTGTGAATACGATGTTACATTTTGTTTAATGTTTGGACCGAAAATCAGGAACAGCTCCCTATGTTAAATAACCATTAAATTACTGTTATGCCGTTGGTCATATTTCATTATAACTTAAAGCGACTTTCATTTGGACTTAACAATGCGCTGATATCTTCACGGTCGATTTTAAAGTCGAAAAATATCAATATGACTATGAAGAAAATATACTTAATCATTGCATACATCCTCACGCATGTAGCCTATATCGTGGCGCAAAATGAGATTGTGATTCAGGATGACGACCTCGTTGGAGGAGTGGAAACTACCTGGACGGCAGATAACGTTTATGTGCTGGACGGATATGTTTTTTTGGAAGATGGAGGAAAGCTGACCATCGAACCGGGAACAATCATTAAGGGAATGTCTACGCCCTCTTCTGCAGATCCAGCTTCTGCCTTGATCATTTCCCGGGGTGCTCAGATATTTGCTGAAGGCACAGCGGAGGCTCCGATTATTTTTACTACTTCGCTGGACGATACCAATGACGATACCGACTTACTACCTACGGACCGGGGTCTTTGGGGAGGTCTTGTTGTCTTGGGAAAAGCCCCGGGTGGTTTTAAAAATGAAGCGATAGAATTTAATATAGAAGGTATACCCACGGAGGGTTACGGAGATAAAGCTTTATATGGAGGGGATGTATCCGACGACAATAGTGGGATTATCCGTTATATATCGATTCGTCATGGTGGGGCGGCAATTGCACCCGATAATGAGATTAACGGACTGACTTTAGGAGGAGTTGGATCGGGTACCACCATTGAATATGTGGAAATCTTTGCCAATGCCGATGATGGAATTGAGTGGTTTGGAGGAACGGTGAATGTAAAATATATGGTTTCTGCATTCTGCGGAGATGAAGCATTTGACTATGACCAAAGCTGGGCAGGAAAAGGTCAATTTATGTTTTCGATCACCGGGGATGATACGGGTGAACGAGGATTTGAAATTGATGGTAGTGAGGCACCAAGTCTTAATCCTAAGACGGTACCGGTATTTAGTAATATCACGCAAATTGGTGCAGGCTTGGGATCACCGGTGACCAATAATGATG
>JAGQWV010000849.1 GCA_020437045.1 Saprospiraceae bacterium
CCCGCCAGCCATGCCCATTGCCCATAATCCTGCAACCACAAAACAGCCCCTTCCAGCGTAAAACGCTCTTCCCACCTTTCTCCCCAAATGAAAAAAGGAATCAACACTAAAACAGTCAATCCAAAAAATAGCAATATTTGTCTCACAGCCAATTTTATTAAGTCAGTCCACCCAGGCACGTCGATCGAATCCCAAAATACCATTAAATTTGTATAATAAATATTATCATGGCTAAACCAACTCCCCGGAAATTTAATCCAGAAGAAATCCCTGACATTGCCAGGAATATTGTACAAAAAGTCAAATTCCCTATGCTGGCTACCATCGATGGTTCAACTCCCAGAGTACGTCCGGTTTCTCCCCTTCTGACGAATGGCTTTGAAGTCTACATTGGTAATCTAAAGTTTTATCATAAGACCATTGAACTCGCTCAAAACAACTGTATCGAATTGTGTTATCTGGATCCAGATCATAATCAAGTGAGAATAACCGGAACTACCGAGATTGTCAAAGATCAACAACTTCTCCAAGAGATCTGGGACAAAAATCCACTTTTAAAACATTATCTCGGTTCTATTGAAAACCCGGATCTAATCATCTATCATTGTATACCCAGTCAGGTCCGCTTTATGCAGGAATGGGCGCTTGAATATTTTGAAGTACCTTTATAGTTTTACATACGATGATCCTACGCCCTTCAGATTAATCCTGACACAAAAGAATAAAAGACTACCAAGCTGAAATATTTAATTCAAAATAGAGACGGCTATCAAAAAGGCATTGACCGCATTATTTCGCAATGTCATCATATCACTCTCCAGCATCTTTCCCGGGAAAAGAATATCCATCACCACATTCATCAAGCCCGTCGGCATTTAAAAATACTGCGATCAGCGTTGAGAATCATTCGTTATGATATCTCTTCTCAGGAATTTAAATTCGAAAATCAATTTTACCGCAATATTGCCAGAAGTCTTTCTCAGGCAAGGGATTCGGCTGCGATCGTCGAAACGATTAATGATCTTATGGAAAATAAACCCAAGTCGGCTTCACTGGCAATCTTATCGCAACTCAAAAATGAAGCCTGCTCTACCCGGAATAACTATCTCGCTGAAAACAATAAAGTCATTTCCGGGGCAGCTTGTCTGATGAAAAACCATCCAATAATTACTAATGATTTAAAATGGGGAGTCGATTATAAATTGCATTTGAGCTCTGCTCTAAAAACAAGCTATCGGCAAGCGTCAGAATCCCATCAGATTTGCCTGAATGATATCTCTGACACCAACATTCATGAATATCGCAAGAAAGCAAAACATTTTAGGTATCAATTAATGATCCTGCAAAACATTTGGCCACCGATGTTTCAAATGTTAGAGCATGAGTTTCATAAACTTACTTACTTTCTTGGTCAGGCAAATAACCTGACGGTTCTGCAAAATTATACAGCACAATCATCCATTCTAGAAATCAAAGGGATTGAAAAATTCAAAGTAAAACTCGAAAAAAGCAAAATAAAACTAGCCCAGTCTGCGCTCGAATCAGGTCATCGATTATTCGCAGAAACCAATGGTCAATTCGGAAAAAGAATACAAGTCTATGTTAACCATTGGAAGGCTTTATAATTTTGATCCGGTCTAAGATTGAGTCAAGATTGGATATATTGAATTTATAAAGACATTAGTATAGCCAGGAGACTCGGCCTGAAAAATGTGCTCACCGTAAAAGTATACTCTAAAATTGATCGTCAGAAAATGGTCTGAGTCCCGTCTTATAAAGGAAATGTTCCGTGCAACGTCTTTGAGCCTGAATTACAGGAAACCTGGATGATTATTCTCCTGCCCCTTCGAAGAGATAGTATTTTTCAATCATCTGGTCGAAAATCGCCAATTTCGGACATCTTCGGCATTGATCTCCCTTCTTATATTTTTTACAGCACTTTTTTTTGTAATTCTTACAAGACCAAAACTGCTGTCCGGATGCTTGTTCCGGATCATTTATAGAGAGGTCCTGGCTTGGTTGCTGAGGATATTCTGACTTCATTCTCATGATAATGCAAGAATATGTATTATTATCAAGGTAATCAATCACTCTTTTTAGGATTTGGATACCTAATATTGGGTATATAATCCTCTCCTGTCATAAAAAAGTAATGATTCTGAAATTAAAATCCATCTAACTTTTGGGCAACCAAACCTTCATTTTACCTATACCCCGATTCGACCAGCAATAATATGGAATCCCCGTCACAGATAGATTATTGGCGCTTAGACCCTGAAGAATATTGATACCATCAAGCAGATCATTATTCTTCTCGACACTCCAATGACTACTCAGACCTATTCTAATATCATCAATCGATGGATTATCAACTTCTTCGAATGCAAAGACTACCGGACCATATTCAAGCGCTAATTTGCCCCTATCCTCCACTACCTTTTGACTGGCTTCCACCAGGCGAGCCTGCATGGGTAAATTTAGCATGAGATTTACCGGCTTACTCCAGTTTTCTGTCAGCATTAAATAGCCCTCTTTAATGGATATAGGAACTTCATGATCGTTGATCAATAGCTCTACGGGCAACTCCTCTTCATCGGTATAATGATAGAGATCCCCTGGTAGGACCTCATTACGTGCCCAGCCAGGTATTCTCAATTTTACAGTGATGGGCTGCTGACCACTACTTTTTATGCTCATCTTGATTTTGCCATCCCATGGGTAATTAGTTTCCTGGGAGATTGATAACATTTGTCCGTTTACATCGATCTCTGCATGGCTGCCAATGTAAAGATTTACATAGACCATATCGGCTATCTTCGAATAAATCAATCCTGGAATAGCAGGGACAAACCGAATAATATTAGTGGGGCAGCATGAGCAGTCGAACCATGATTGTCGGGTACAGGCACCCTGATTAAACTTATAGAGACCATCAGATTCCAAAGCATTTGGATAGAAGAATTTCTCACCATCGAGAGAAAGTCCGCTAATCAGGCCATTGTACAAAGTTCGCTCTATCACATCATAGTATTTCACCTGACCATCCAACATGAAAAGCCGGTGATTCCAGTAGACACTGCCGATGGCTGCACAAGTTTCATTGTAGGCGGTCAAGTTAGGCAGGTCATAATTTTCACCAAAAGCCTCACCTTGATGAAGGGCACCAATGCCACCGGTAAGATACATCTTCTTGTATACCATGTTTTCCCACAGCTTTTCAATGGCCTGATGATATTTTTCATCCCGGTATATGGCTGCAATATCAGTCATACCGGCATACATATACATGGCCCGGACCGCATGACCTACTACTTCGTCTTGCTCGATTACCGGCAAATGATCTTGAGCATACGTACCGAATGAAGACCTTCCAGCAACGTAATCTCCCCGGCCGTCCAGAAAGTATCTGGCCAATTGCAAATATTTTTCCTGATGTGTAATACGATACAATTTGATAAGTCCGGTCTCAATTATTTGATGACCTGGCACCGTTTCAATTTTACCGGGTCCGAATGTTTTGACCATCAGATCGGCATTTTTCAGCGCTATGTCCAGAAAATTTCGCTTTCCCGTAGCCAAGAAATGCACGGCGGCCGCTTCATAGAGATGACCGGCATTATAAAACTCGTGGCTCATTGCTAAAGACTCCCATCGTTTTCCCTCTACCACCTTTACCCAATCAGCTGGAGGTTTTGCCGGATTGATGGTGCGCCAGGTGGTGAGATATCCATCCGCCTCCTGCCCGGTGGCAATGATAGTAATCAAAGAATCAAGCAGTATTTCCAATTTTTCATTTGGGGCACTGATGAGTGAATTACAGGCCCCTTCGATGATCTTGTAGACGTCGGTATCATCAAAAGGCATGTGGCCTTTCACCTCACCGTCCATAACACCTCCGGCAATTAGAAAATTGTCGAATCTCCCCTCTTCCGAACATTTATGAATCGCATAATCGATCGTATTCTCTTGTACTCTTTTGATAATCGGCAACCAAAACTGATCGTTTATTTTAACATGACGAATATCAACCGGATTAATTGGATAATCCGCATATAAATCTACAGAGGTATTTTCCGACTCCGAATGCTGAATAAAACCTGCAGCAGACAACACAACTGTAATTGAAAAAAATAAGACAAATTTCATCTATGGTATTTTTTAATTAGCCGTTCATTAAAAAAACGAAAAATACCTCACACTTGCATCAATATTCTATCTTCCTCTTTATGCGGTCGAATTATATTCGTGCAATCACTATCCACTTTTTATCAACCCGTCAAAATAGAGTCCTACTTTTTCTAAAAGAAAGAGCCCTATATCTTTCTCATTATCTGATATTTACACATAAACCCAAACAAAAATTACAATCAAAGGGAACTATTGTTCTTCCAGACTGTTGGTAAGGATGTTGGATGTATAAAGTCTGGCAATTTGACATTGGGCTTAATTTAACCCAGGAATTTTCTCTTCTCTCTTTATCGTTAGCAAGATCAAGTTTTTCTGTTAAGTTTTTCTCTTGTCCTCATGT
>JAGQWV010000850.1 GCA_020437045.1 Saprospiraceae bacterium
TCACTTATCGAATTTTTTTTTTTTTTTTAAATAATATGGATAAGCTGGTCCCTGTCCACAACCTTGGATGATATGTTTGTCATCGAAAATTTATTCCAGTAATGCTGCACTAAATGCTCAACTTCAATTTCCAATGAAAAATGATCACTAAATATCTGGTTAGCACGACGGGCCTTCGCCAGAGCTTCAGTGGGATTATTCTTTATCCAAAGAAGTAAGTCATTTATCCTATTGAAATTCCATTCATTGTCCAAATGTCGATATTCAAAAGTAAGTACCGAGTCACCAAAATGATCAATGATCCAAGGGTTATCATCCGCAATAATTACAGTTTTGGCAGCACAAGCCTGAAAAATCCTGGACGAGACCAAATCATTCGATCGATGTTGAGGAGAATGAAGTACCAGAGACACACCACACATATTGGAATTAAGCGCGATTGACTTTCCCCCGTCAAAAGGTAGTTCACCATAATAATTATCAATATTTTCCCATAGGTATTTATTTCCTCTATTCCGAACTCCGAAAAATTTAAAATGTCCTGTTTTGTCCAACATTTCCAATAAAGAGCCATGCCGATCAACATTCGAAATACGTTCCCATTGAGCACCTATATAGAAGACCTTGAATTGATCAAGTGCAGGAAACTCAAGATTAGAGATCTTTTGGCATGTGGGGTGTAAAATTGATTCGCTACCCGTTATTACGGGCACTTCAGCAGTGCCGAAGGAACTAACCAATGCATCAGCCTGGGCACAACCAGCAGACAGGATTTCATCGTGACTTTGAAAACACAATTTCCGGAACTTTAACTCCTTAATATCAAGAGTGGTTTGATTCACGGGATCTTTTAATATAAAATCGACGGGATTCCAATTGACAACATAGGAGAAAATATCGAGCACTTTCGGGGATAAGAAATGAAAATAAACCACAAAATCCAGTTCATAATCTTCGATGTCAAATCGATCATCGATATGTTCTCCTGCCTGATACTCGCAAAGAACTTCACCTAAAGGTGATATAATCCAACTCTGATGTCCTAATCTCTGTAAAATCTGTGAAATTCTTTTTATGATATCAAGTTCGGAATTCTTGAAACCAGGCCAGTGATGTACCAAACCAATCTTTAGTGAAGATGGAGAATCTTTCATCAACGATTTTACCGGTGCCGTTTCAGTTGTAAACCAATGTTCCGTTGCCTCATATCCAAGTCGCACCAACAGTCGATTCCAGGCACCACCTTCATCTTCAACAAACGACTTTATAACATCCGGTGTAAGATAATTTTTCCAATCACCTGATATTCCTTTTCGATAGAAGGAATTTTGGTCTTCTTGTCCGGGACTTCTACCATTTGCATGATTTTCAAAACTAGCACTTTCTATGGCGCTCGTTATATCATAGGATGTACAAGGCAATTCCAAAAACTCACACAATTTCGATATCTCGCCATGGATATCTTTCAGTAGATCCTCATAGCGCAAGGATATTTTAGCATTGAAATTATCTCCGGTCCAGGAAGCTATAATCTTCATCCATTTTTTAAAATCACCAACTTCAATAAGTCTCAGCATATACTCCTCGGGAGTGAAGTCCAGGATACGTTTATCCTCCTGACCGTTCCTTGCCAGAAACATCTGAAAAAAATTAAGAGACACCAGGACATCTCTTAAATCCCTATTAATGTTTATAAATTTTACGTTACTCCAGGCAGCAAATTCCGCTTGAAAAGGAGAATGTGTTTTCCATAATTTATGTTCAGAATTCTCTCGAATTACCTTATAACTATCTTCTCTCTCCAAGTCAATATATTGCGTTTCAGAGAAAGGACTTCTAATTCCACCTCCTTCCTTGTCATAGTATCTGAGTGCACAGAGTATATTACATATCCAATTACTTCCCACTTTTGGTCCCGTGGCTACCACTACAGATTCTCTATCTTCACTCATCGTATTCCTTTCAAATAATTAAGCATACAATAAGTGTTGATTTTTACCCTCTCGTCCAAAGCAGATATCATTAGAGTGATTACTTTCCATATTCAGATAATCATAGGTTTTCAAAATATCGTCAAATTGACTATCTAAATACGCTATCGTCTCCGGTGTAAAATGCTTTAAATGGTTTCCCGGATTGACTTGCCGGATGTGTTGATCCTTTCGTTCACCAGATACGCTGACATCCATTTTTTCTACCACTTCATTGATAATATCCTTTCGAAATGGTAATCCCAAAAACTCGACCATGTCGACCATCCACTCCAATTTTCTAAATATCACATCCTCATATCGATAGATTCGTGTCGAATGACTGGACAGTCTGTTCAGAAAGTAACGGTAACTATTTATAATAGCCGGGATAAATTTGGGTTCTCGAAAGACCCAATCGTTGACATCATCAACAGACTGTAGGGCATTTTTTCGATTAGATAATAATTGGTCCTTTAGTACTCCTTTCTTGGATTTTGAATGTGAATACGCTATCGCGAAATATAACGAAACCAATCTATCTCTTGGATCTCTCACTAATACCACATGATTGTAGTGGTCATTATTTAAGTCAGGTAAGTCTTCCCAATAGCTTCTCCAACCTATATACCCATATCCCTGCCTTGTAAAAACCGATGAATCAGCCAGCCTTGCATTCGGTAATGGAATACCCTGTTCAAAAATAAATCCTGGTATATTTAAAACTGGTAAATTTACTTGATTTGTATATAATTGTATCAGGTTATTAAGAAGTGTACTGCCAGACTTAACCCCCGAAAAAATAAAAAAGCTTTTTACCTTATTATCGCTGACCGGCCTTGCCATAAACAAATCCTGCCCTCCCTTGACATCTCGAAACTTAATAAAATCCTTCATTTTTGATGATTAGTATCAGCGGTTGCTTTAAGTTCAGCATTGATCTTATTCACTTTCATATCTTCATAAGATAACTCTGTAGAAGTGATAGGAAAAAATTCGAAGTTAAAATAATTAACTAGTGTCGAAGTAAGCATTCCATCACTATTCTTACCCTCAATAACAAAAGAAATTATATATCGCTCCGTGCTAAAATGGTAGCTATCGAACGTTATTGAATTATCAATTAATTTTCTATTATTTACGAAAACGGTAATTTCTGCATCAGCAGGATTCATGGTAATTCGCACTTGAAAGCCCGTCTTATAATTGGGAATGGATATTACAGCCCGCCCCGATGGCATGGAATAAGAATGCGGTATAAATCCATATAAGAAGGTTCGCCCATGATGCTGTCTGCTATGCCAAATCGATGCCGGTGATAAGGAACTTAACCCGACCGAGAGAAGTCTTCCGAAAAATTTTAAATACATATTAGTATTCGATGCAAACTTATTGTTTACTTCTGCGGCGGAATAGTTGATCAGGGCATGAGGCCAACGTAAAGTACGGTACCTATTGGTCATCTTCCTGATTTCGTTCAATCGACGCCAACCACCTGTATTGGTCTTGGTCTCCCCATAATCACGATTGGCAGCGATCAATTTTTGCTCATAGTGCACAGAACCGATGGAGGCGAATCTGCACCAAAGATCCCAATCCATGGTGTACTCCAGCGTTTCATCCAAAAATCCCACCTCTTCCAAATGTTTCATGGAAAAGAATGTAGTCGGTTGCATGATAAAATCGGAAAAATTGCATAAACGCGAAAAATCAAAATCTTCCACTTCCGTAAAATACCTTAAGAAAGAGCCAGACTTATCCACGAATACACAATCACCATAAAACAAGGTCAACTCATGTTGATTCTGAAAGCGCTCTACCGCTGTAGACACCGCGTCTGGAAAGTACATGTCATCTGCATTTAACCAGGCGACAATTTGACCGGTTGCCTTTCTAAATCCCTTATTGATGGCATGTGATTGTCCCCTGTCCGGTTCGCTGACCCAATGGTCTATGTAATCTGCATACCTATGAATCAATTCTTGCGAACCATCCGTTGATCCTCCATCAATTATAATATATTCTATATTTGTATAATCCTGATTTACAACAGATAATATACAATCCTCCAGGTATTCCCGCTGATTATAACTGGGTGTAATGATTGTAACCTTGAGTGAGTCCATGATTCCTTTTCTTCTCCTATCCTTCTTTCGCTTTATTCCTTTTTGACTTAGATGGCACTGGTGTTAGACTAAAGATAGACCTTACTGGCAAATATCAAAAATCACATAAATGAAAAGATAAAATAAATATACCGCAATGATCAAGAAGAGGCGTTGATCCCCGATATCATTTTCATTAATACTTAAAGCCGTTAATTTGGGGGCGTTTAAATTGTTAAGAAGTCGATTCTTGCCAAGTAGTGAGAGCGGAGCATCCTGAGCTTGTCAAGGACATTCACCGGGTTACGAACTGCCTGTTCTTCATAACTTAACTGGCAAGAAATCATTACTTTTTATACTTTCCATAGACGGGTTGTCCAGGGTAAACATCCGCCACCGTTTCAGCATTTTTCACGACCAGGACACCATTTACCATCACATACCGGATCCCTTGGGAAAAGGCCAATCCATCCTCATACGTAGCTTTGTCAATGACTGAGCCGGCATCAAAAACGGTAATGTCGGCATCACAACCTACCTGCAATCGTCCCTTAAAGCGCATAGAAGGAGCTACAATCTCCAAGCGTTGTGCAGGAAGCAAGGTCATTTTACGTAGCGCTTCCAAAAGG